>JAFGQR010000086.1 GCA_016935555.1 Verrucomicrobiota bacterium | reverse complement strand
TTCCAATTATCAATTGCGCCATATCGACGGCGGTTCAAGGCCTCGATTCACGTCCGAATGTTGGAGGTGTTCCCTTCCCAGGAACCGCACACGGGCAGATTCAAGATCAAAAGGCGCATGCGCGAGTTCCTGCGCCTCCGGTGTGGCGCCCCGGATGTGGGACCACAAGTCGCGGGCGCGATGGTGCCTCACTCGTGGCGGAGGGCTTCGATGGGGTCGAGGGCGGCGGCGGTGGAGGCGGGGTAGAGGCCGAAGATGATGCCGACGGCGCCGGAGATGCCGAATGCGATGGCGATGGACCAGAAGGTGACGATGGTGACGTAATCGGTGAGTTGGGACACGAGGAAGGGGATGAGGACGCCGACGAGGACGCCGATCAGCCCGCCGCCGATGGAGAGGACGACGGTTTCCACGAGGAACTGGGTGGTGATATCGCGCTTGCGGGCGCCCAGGGCGCGGCGGATGCCGATTTCGCAGGTCCGTTCGGTGACGTTGGCGAGCATGATGTTCATGATGCCGATGCCGCCGACGAGCAGGGAGATGGCGGCGATGGAGCCAAGGACCATGTTGAAGATGCGCTTGACCTGCTCGGCCTTGCGCAGCAGCTGCAAGGGCACGATCACCTCGTAGTCGTCCTCGTCGTGAAACTTGTCCAGCAACGTCCGTACCTGCGGATCCGCTGCCTCGACCGCCGCCGTGTCCCGCATCCGGATCTTGATCTCATGGAGCTCGACCCGCTCGAACTGCAGGCTGGGAAACTGGCCGCGGACGATGGTTTCCCCGAAGCGGGAGCGGGTGGTGGAGAGCGGCAGGTACACGAACTGGTCGAGGGTTTCGCCCCGGACATCCCCGGCCTGGGCGCGTTGCTCCGGCAGGTTGGTTTCGCGCACGATGCCGACAACGCTGTAATACACGCCGCCGAGCTTGATCGAGTGTTGGAGGGGGTTTTGATACGGGAAGAGCTTCTGCGCGAGGGACGCGGTGATGACGCAGACATTGGCCTGGTGGCGCTCGTCGATCTCGGCGAGAAACCGCCCCGCCAGGATGTCCAGCGGCACGATCTCCGGGTAAAACGGCAGCGTCCCGATCACCTGGCACGCCGCCTGGTTCTGCCCGAACCGCGCCGAGTCGCGGATCAGCCGCGTGGGCAGCACGCGCCGCACGCCGGGAAGGGTGGCCTGCAGCCGCGCGCCGTCCTCGTACTTCAGGCCGTAGGCAATCTCGAAGCTGCGCCCGGCCGTGGTGATTTCGTCCTGTTTGTCCGGCGGCTTGAGGCTGCGCAGGATGATGTTCTCCGCGCCGAGTTGTTTGATTTCCTCCTGGGCCTTGTAGGACGCGCCTTCGCCGATGGCGAGCATGGCGATGACGGAGCACACGCCGAAGATGATTCCCAGCATGGTCAGGCCGGAGCGGAGCTTGTGCAGAAGCAGGCTCTTGACGCCCAACTGCACCGTGCTGAAGGACCCGCAACTCAGCAGGCTGGCCAGCGACAGGATCATGGCACGGGGAATTCCGGCGACGGTCCCGCCGGCATGCGCGATGCCATCTCCCGCTGCGTCAGGTCGCGGTCCACGCGCCCGTCCTTCAAGTGCAGCACGCGGTGGGCTCGCAGGGCGACGTGTGGGTCGTGGGTGACGAGCACGATGGTTTTGCCTTGGTCGTTGAGTCGGCCGATGAGTTCGAGCACCTCGGTGCCCGTGGTCGAGTCGAGGTTGCCGGTGGGCTCGTCCGCCAGGATCATCAGCGGATCATTCGCCAGCGACCGGGCGATGGCGACGCGCTGCTGCTGGCCGCCGGACAGCTGGGCGGGCCGGTGATTCAACCGGTCGCCCAAACCCACCATCGCCGCCAGCGCCACGCACCGATCGTGCGTCTCCTTGAACGAGTGGCCCTGGTAAAAAAGCGGCACCTGGATGTTCTCGATGACCGTCAGCTGCGGGATCAGGTTGTAGGACTGGAAAATGAACCCGATCCGCTTCCCCCGCGCCTTCGAAAGCTGGTCGTCGGGCATCTGCGACACGTCGTCGTTCCCGAGAAAATAGCGCCCGGCCGTGGGCCGGTCGAGGCAGCCCAGCAGGTTCAGCAGCGTGGACTTCCCCGACCCGGACGGCCCCATGATCGCCACATAGGACCCTTCCCGGATCGTGAGACTCACCTCGCGCAAGGCCATCACGATGTTTTCCTCGCCCAGCACATACCGCTTCTCGATCCCCTCAAGCCGGATGATCGCGTCGCCGCTCATCCGGATCCTCCAGGCGGCGCCGACGAGCCGCCGTCCGACCGCCCGCCGGGGTCCGATGCTTCACCGCTGCGGCGACGCGGGCTGCGGCCGCCGCCACCACCCAAGACCTCGCGCAGGGCGGCGCGCTCGGCCTCGTCGAGCTGGCCGTTGCCGTCTTTGTCGAACCGTTTCATGATCTCCTCGCGGTTGCCGCCCGAACGCGGGTCGCCGGCCTTGCGCTCACCGGCATCCGGGCTTCCGCCGCGCATGGGCGAGGCGCCGTCGAGCGGGGAAACCGGTTGGGGGCTGAAGGCGGGTTCCTCGAGGCCGTTGGTGTGGTTGCGGGCGGCCAGGTCGGGGCGGGATGGAGGGACGGGTTCATTCTGGGCGATGATGGCGCCGCCGAGGTCTTTTTCCTCGATGTCGTAGGGCGGGGCCAGGAGGACGAGGTCGCCTTCCTTGAGGCCCCGGACGACCTCGATGAACTTGGTGTTGAACAGGCCGACCTCAACCGGCACGGGCGTGCTGTCGCCGCCCTCCTTGACGAACACGACGGTCTTGCCCTGGCGGGTGGTGACGGCCTGGAGGGGCACGGTGAGCGCCTGGGGGATGTTGGTGATCACAATTTCAGCCCGGGCAGACACGCCGGGTTTGACGTCGGGCAGGGGGTCGGTGACGACGACTTCGGTCTTGTAGACTTTGAGGTTGGGGTTGCCGAACATGCTCTGGGTGTCGGGGAGCACGGCCACCTTGCTGACAGCGCCCTGGAACCGTTTGTCGGGCATGGGATCGAGCACGACGAAGGCGGGCTGGCCGGCGCGGACCTTGTTGACGTGGGATTCGTGGACCTTGATGCTGACCTTCATTTGTGTGGTGTCGGGCAGCTTGATGAGTTCCTGGCGTTCGCGGACCATGGCGCCTTCCTCGATCATGGACTGCGAGCTGAAGCGGCCCTGCATGGCGGCGTAGACGACCAAGCCGTCGGAGGGCGCGTAGATCTTGCTTTTTTCGAGTTGTTCCTTGTCGTTCTGGAGCTGCTGGTAGGTAAGGGCGAGAGAGTTGCTCTGGGTGGTGAGGTCCGCGCCGAGCGTGGCGAGCCTGCCTTCGCCCTGCGCCTTGACGCGAACGAGGTTGTTGGAGGCCTCCTCGAGGCTGGACCGGTAGGTTTCGAACTGTTTGGGGTGATCGAAGGTGCTGAGCATCCAGAGGTTGGTCTGCGCCTTTTCGAGACGCAGGGTCAGATCCTGGACGGTGTTGCTGCCCTGGTCCACGGCGTTCTTGGTTTCGAAGCCCTTCTCGAAAAGCCGGACCGACCACTCCAGCGTGTCCTTGGCCAGCAGCAGATCGCCCGTCGCCGTCGTGATCTCAATCTCGGCGTTGCGCATCTCCTGGAGCCGCTGCCCCTTGTTGAACTTCTCCAGGTCGAGCTCCGCGAACCGCACCTTGAGCTCGGCGGCGTCGATGGAGCTTTGCACGACGCTGCGCTCGATTTCGAGGTTCTTCTCCGCCTGGACGAAGGCCGCCTTGGCCTTTTCGTACGCGATTTCCTGCTGGTTGACCCGGTCGGTGGCGTCGGCCGTGTCCAGCCGCACCAGCAGCTCGCCCTTTTTCACAAAGCTTCCCTCCGGCACGATGTAGATGATCCGCGCGGCGCCTTCGACCTCGTTCCGGATCACAATCTCGTTCACCGCCTCGAGGCTGCCCCCTTCCACGATCGTGACGAGGAAATCGCCGCGTTTGACCTCATAGACCGCGGCGGCGGACGCGGCGCCGCGGAAGGTGGGGCGCACGAGAAACCAGGTGATGACCAGCAACGCGCCGGCGGCCAGGGTCCAGCGCGGGTGGCGCCGGGCCAGGCCCAGGCAGGCGGAGAAGGGACGCGGGATGAGCATGGTTACAATTGGAGAATGCGATCGGGAGGAAGCACCTCGTCGGGTCCGGAGGACGGCCCGCCGCCGGCCGACGCAGGTTCGAGCGAGAGCGTCACCGCGTCGGCCCGCTTCCAGAAGTGGGCCAGGTCGGTGTTCAGCACGCCGATGTCGAGCAGGAGTTGCAGCCGGACGGCGAGGTGGCTGACGGTGGCCTCGGTGAGCGCGTTTTGGGAGCGGACAAGGATGTCCTGCGCGTCGCGGACGTTGCGGACCGTGCGCAGGCCGGCCTGGAGGGAGAGCTGCTCGCCTTCCACGCGGCGTTCGGCGATGGCGACCGCGTTGGTCTGGATCACGTAGGAGCGGCGGGAGGCGTCCAGATTGCGCAGCCCGCGCTCGATCTGGTCCTTCTTGTTGTCGAGCGCCAGCCCCAGCGCGCGGATGGCCGCCTCGAAACTCACAAGGGTGCTGCGGTATTCATTGCGCTCCCGGAGCCGGTCGATCGGCAGATCCAGTTCGATCCCCGCGCCCGCCCTCACCTTCTCGATGTCAAACGTGGTGTAATCCGTGGGCGGTTCGGACTGGAGGGAGGCATCCGCGAAGATGTTCAAGTCCGCCTTGAGGCGGTTGGCGGCGATGCGGACCTGGCGTTTGTCGTCCTCGAACCGGTCGATCTGGTTGAGCAGTTCGAGGTGATGTTCCACGGCGATCGCCAGGGCCCGCTGCGAGTCCACCGACAGTGGCAGCAGGCCCGAAGCCTTCAGCTCCGCCAGCGGGGCGTCGTCCAACTCGATGCGGGTCGAGAGCGGCAGTCCGAGCGTGAGCTTGAACCGGTCCAGGTTGTTGCGGTAGGCGGTGGCGGCGAGGATGTAGCTGTTCTTGGCCGTGAGTTCCTCCGAGCGGGCCTCGTCCACCTCCACGCCCTTCTGGCGGCCCGCCCGGCCCCGGGCTTCGGTGTACTGGATGGTTTCGAGCCGGCGCTGGTAATCGTTGTAGGCGTTGACGAGTTGGTCCTTGCCCTGCAGCAACTCGAAGTAGCCCGTGACGATGTGCACCAGGAACTGCCGCTGGTAGTGGCTGTAGGTTCGGATCGCGTAAATCACGTTGCGCTCCGCCTGCTTCAGATTCTCCGCCACGATGCTCTTCCCCGCCCCCCGCAACAGCGGCTGAGCCAGATTCACCGAAATCGTCGAGATCGCCGACCGCGCCGGGTCGCCCGTGTAGAAGCGCAGAAAATCACCCGCAATGCTCGCCCCCAGACTCGCCCCCGTCTGCAGCAACTGGCTCAGGCTGATCTTCGGCTTCGCCCCCGCGGAAACGTCGCCCTCCGTGTTGCGGTCCACCGACGCCGAGCCGCCCGCGAGGAACTTGGGCGTGAACGCATACCGCGCGCCGGTCAGGCTCAGCGCCGTCAGGTAAAGGCGCTCCTTCTCCGTCTGGTATTCCCGGCTGTTTTTCACCGCCAGCGCCAGGGCCTCCTCGAGACTCAACCGCAGCGCGCCCGGCTCCTGGCGCTGCCGCACAATCTCCGCCGCCCCGATCTCCGTGACGCGCCGCGACGAGTAGAGCGTCTCAATGGTGAACGCCGAGTGCTGGCCGAACACCTCCTCTTCGGCCTGTTGGATGATCTCGTAGACCTCGGTGTCGGCCGCCTTGCGGTAATGCCCGGTCGAACAACCGGCGAGCCACGCCCCCATCGCGAGCACCCACGCCCTGAGCACCCAGCCCCACAAGGCGTGTGACCCGCAGTGGCGCGCGGCAACACCGTGGATTCGCTCTGTCGTCATCAAGGTCTCCGGCTTCTGGCCAGGGGCCACCCGCACCGGCAGCGCGAGACGCGCCTGGCGCGATTCCGGGCACGACCCGCCCAGAACCGCCACGAGTCGGACCGGTATTTCCCCACAACAGAAGGCCGCAGGCAAGCAACTTCGGAATGCAACTGTCGTCGCGTCCTCGCGGATTGCGGTCCTCGGCGTCATCGAGCCATCGGGCCGATGTGGCGCCGGGCGACGCCCCCGTCGTCAAACCCAACGGCTTGCCTGTCCTTCCAATACTGCCGGGTCGGATCGCCCTCGTCGTAGCCGTAGTGCTCCAGCCAGAGGCAGTCCCGGGAAAACCTCAGGAGAACGCCGCCCTAGGGGTCAGCGGAATCAACATTCAACAATTGGAATCATTAGATGTTGAATGTTTGAACTCAGGCGGGCGGTTTTGCCATAAATCGAGCGCGTGGACCCGATTCGTGTGCAAGGTCGGCTGCTCCGAGAGGCCGACGTCAGGGACTGCCGCGGATCACCAACCAACAGCGCTTTCTTATTGTGCCTTGGGTGCGGGTAGCGCATCTGGCCTCCCATGTGTTGGCGCTGGCCCTGAAGCGGCTCTCGGGCGATTGGCAGACGCGCCTCGGTGCGCTGCAAGCAACTCAGTGGGGTCTATTGGCAAAGCGCAGCCAAGAAGAAACCGCTGCGCTTGATTGTGCGGTGTGCAAGGTGCCAGCCTTGTGCGGCGCGAGGATACGCCGTGCGGTTTGCTTGCCCGGCTCCGGGTGCTTCCCTTAGGCTGTGATCCCATGCACCCACGCCGCCTTGCCACCCCCTGGACATCCCCCCTGTGCCGCCGCCTCCGCCGCAGCCGCGCCTCACGCCGCCTGCTCCTCTTCTTATGCCTCGGCCTGCCGGCGCCGGCCGCCCAAGCCCAACCTCAATCATCCGATCCGGCCCCACTGCGCCTGGTGCCCTTTCCCAAAGAGGTCCGGCTCGAAGGCGGCCGGTTTCAATTCCGCGACGCCGCCATCCTGTCGGCGCCCGCCGATGCGATGGCGCTGTTTCCAGGACGACATGACGCGCGGGCCCAGTTCGACCCTGGACACGCTGAAGTTCGAGGCGTCGCTGGGTGCCTACCTGAAGTTGAACCTGATGACCTATTACATGGAACACCAGTATGCCTTCGCCAAACACCCGAAAATCGGCCCCGCCCATGGATCCCTGACAGCCGAGGAACTGGCGGCGCTGGTGCGGTTCGTGAAACCCCTCCACCTCGACATCCTCGGCAACCAGCAGTCCTTCGGTCACTTCGGCCGGATCCTGCCGGACTTCGGCGTCGCGACCACCAACATCCGGCATTTCGTCCGCGACGGGGTGAAGCACGGTGCGCTGGGCATGTTGAACACCGACTGGGAGGACGACGGCGAAGCGCTCAACGCCGTGAAATGGCACGCCGATGCCTGGGCGGCAGAATGCGCCTGGAACGCCGCCGCCCCCCCCCCGGAGGCGTTCCACCGCCGGGTGGGCGCGGTGCTGTTCGGCGAGGAGAACGACCCTTTCGGGCAGGCGGTGGCGTTGCTCTCCCAAACGCACCGCATGCCGTCCATGGACCGCATGCTGAACAGGCGGTTCTGGCAGCGCGACTTTGTGCCCACCCGCCCCACGGCCGCCGTCCAAGCCGCCTCGTCCAACCTGCTGGCCGTCGTCCGGCCGGCCCTGGAACACCTGGGCGGCTGCCGCCGGGAAGCCCGCTGCAACCGGGCCGTGCTCGACGCCATCGAGTTCGGGGCCCGGCGCATGGAGTGGATCGGCGAGCGCATGCGGGATGGCCTGGACGCGGCACATCGTTATCAGGAAGCCTTCAACCTCGCCGCACCCCGACCGCATTCAAGCCCCACGAATCATCCCTCGCACCTCGCTTCCCAAACGCCCGCGGCCGCCGTCGACAGCCTGCTCGCCGACGTGGAGCAAACGATCCGCAGAAACCGCGACACTGTGAAACGCCTGGGCCGACAGTTCGAGCGACTCTGGCTGTCCGAGAACAGACCCTATGCCCTGGATTGGACCCTCGGACGCTACACCAATGCCGTGAGGGAATATGACGGCTGGCTCAACCAGCTGGCCGACCGGCCCGTTCGCGCCTTTCTGCTCGGCGCGAACCACGCGCCGCGCGAGGTCCTGGCGCAACTCGACGCCGTCGGCTCATCCGCCCGGAAACGCCTGGTCCTGATTGTCCCCGGGGTGCTGCGGAAAGGCGCGGAGGCGCCGGTTCACGTGTATCTGAACCTCCCTGCCGAGCCGGCCCAGCATTTCGTCACCTTCGCCGGGCGCCTCGAAACGGACGTGGCCGAGACGATGAACCGGCTGCAGGCAACGCTGGATTTGAAACGGCCGGTGGCGGTGCGGTTGCATGCGATGCAGGCGCGATGACGGCAATGTTCGACGTCGCCATTGCGAATTCCACGCATAGCCAAACAGCCCTCCAGCTGCTATCCTATCCCGATAACCGCCGACCATGCGTTCCTTCCATCATTGCGTTCTGACGGCCTGCATCGGCCTGTTCGACAGCCTGCCGTCCAGCCCCGCGCCCGCCCAGACCATCCTTCGCGAATACTGGGCCGGGATCGACGGGCACACCGTCCAGGCCCTGACCAACAGCCCGTCCTTCCCCGACACACCCACGGGGCGGGACACCACCAACCTCTTCGAAGCCCCCGCCAACTGGGCCGATGCCTACGGGACGCGGATGCGGGGCTTTGTGCGGCCGCCCGAGACGGGGTTCTACACCTTCTGGATCAGCAGCGACGACCAGTCGCACCTGTATTTGAGCACGGACGAGGACCCGGCCCTCAAACGACTGATTGCCCGCGTGGACACGTGGACGGCGGCACGCATCTGGGAGGAGGCCCGGGAGGGAAGCGGTGTGCCGCAACGATCCGCGCCCATCCTCCTCGAGGCGGGCCGCCGCTATTACGTCGAAGCCCTGCAGAAAGAAGGCGCCGGCGGTGACAACCTGGCGGTCGGCTGGCAACTGCCGAACGGCAGCGACGAGCGCCCGATCCCGGGCGGGCGGCTGGCGCCGTGGGTCGTGTCGACGACGCCTCCCACCATCACCGCCCAGCCCGCCGACCACACCGCCGTCGAAGGACGCGCCGCGTGGTTCAGCGTCACAGTCACCGGGAAACAGCCGCTCTGTTATCGCTGGCAGGCCTCCGGAGTGGCCCTGGGCGAGGCGACAAACCAGACGCTGGTGCTCGCGCGCGTCGGCCTCGGCGACGACGGCGCCAGATTCCGGTGCGTGGTGACCAACAGCCTCGGGCCGGTCGTCAGCCAAATCGCCACCCTCCATGTCCTCCCGGATGCCCTCCCCCCAGCCGTCACCCGCATCAGCCCCACCCCCGAATCGCGCGTCGCCACCGTGGGCCAGGTGGAGGTGACCTTCGACGAACCGGTGACGAACGTCCTCGCCGAGGCGCTGCTGCTCAACGGCCAGCCGGCCACCAATGTCACCGGCGCCGGCGCCGGCCCCTACGTCTTCGAGTTCCACCCCGTGCTCGAGGCGGGGACGGTGCAGATGGCGTGGGCGACACCGGTGGGGATCACGGACATGGCCTCCGCAGCGAACGGGTTCGCGGGGGGCACCTGGGGTTACGTGATCGATCCGAGGGTGCCGACGCAGCTGATTCGGCGCGAATACTGGACCGACATCACAGGCACCAGCCTCGGCAACCTGCTCGCAGATCCCCATTACCCTGACCATCCGTCCGGAGTCTCGTTCGAGGAACTGTTCGAGGCGCCCCCACACTGGGCCGACAACTACGGAACGCGGATGCGGGGCTATGTCCATCCCCCAGCCTCCGGCGACTACCGGTTCTGGATCGCGACCGACGACCAGGGGGAGCTTTACCTGAGTTCGGACGAAACACCCTCCCGCCGGGTGCGCATCGCGTCGGTGCCAAGCTGGACCGGGTCGCGGGTGTGGGAGGAATCGCGGGACGACCTGTATCTGGCGCAGCGGTCGGCGCTGATCCGGCTGGAGGCGGGACGGCGGTATTACGTGGAGGCGCTGCAGAAGGAGGGGGGAGGCGGCGACAACCTGGCGGTGGGCTGGCAACTGCCGGATGGCACCCTGGAACGTCCCATCCCGGGCAGCCGGCTCTCACACTGGCAAAACACCACCAACCCGCCCGTGGTCCTCGCAGAACCCGCGGACGCCACCGTGGCGGAGGGGGAGGCGGCGTCGTTCCAGGTGTCGGCCACTGGGGGCGAGCCGCTGCGGTTCCAGTGGTGGCGGGATGGCGCAGCCCTGCTGGGCGAACGCAGCCCGGACTTGCAGCTCGAAACCCTCGCCATCCACGACAACGGCAGCCGGTTCTTTTGCGTGCTCACCAACTTCTTCGGGTGCGCGACCAGCAGGGTGGCCACGCTGACCGTAACGCCGGAAGCCGTGCCGCCGGTGGTCACCTGCCTGAATCCGCCGGCGGGGACGGTGGTGCGCCGGTTCACGCAGGTCGAAGTGTGGTTCAGCGAAGGCGTGACAGGCGTGGATGCGGGGGATTTGCTCGTCAACGGGCAGCCCGCAGCCGGCGTGACGGGGTGGATGGCCGGGCCTTATGTGTTTGTGTTCCCCCAGCCTGCCGCCGGCCCGGTGGACATGGCGTGGGCGGCAGACCACGGAATCCTCGATGGCGCCACGGTGCCAAACGCGTTTGCCGGGGACGCGTGGACGCAGGTGCTGGACGCGGCGGCGTTGCCGGCAGACGTGGTGATCAGCGAGTTTCTTGCGGCCAATCAGAGCGGCTTGAACGACGAAGACGGCGAGGTTCAGGATTGGATCGAACTTCATAACCGCGGCACCGCCACCGTCAACCTCCGGGGCTGGTCGTTGACGGACGACGCAAACGAACCCGGCCGGTGGGTGCTGCCGGAACGGGTCTTGCCGGGCGGAGGCCGGATTGTGGTGTTTGCCTCCGGAAAAGACCGGAAGCCCGATGCGCCCGGGGCGCTGCACACCAACTTCAAGTTGAGCAGAAACGGGGAATATCTGGGCCTGTTCACCGCGGAGTCGCCCCGCGTCGCCGCCAGCCAGTGGTCTCCGAAATACCCGGAACAGCGCAACGACCATGCCTACGGACTCGACCCCGCCGGCCAGTACCGCTATTTCGCATCCCCCACTCCGGGCTCACCCAACGGCACCAGCAGCATCACCAACACGGTCGCCACGGTGGCCTTCAGCGTGCCCCGCGGCTTCTTCGCCGCCCCGTTCAACCTGCACCTCAGCACCGGCACGCCAGGGGCGCACATCCGATACACCCTGGACGGAAGCGAGCCGACGGCCGACACCGGCGCGCTCTACACCAACGCCCTCACGATCCAGGGCACCACGCTCGTCCGCGCCGCCGCCTTCAAGGCGAACCACCTGCCATCGACCGTGGGCACGCACACCTATTTTGTCGGCTTGAGCGACGCCGAGCGTTCGCTGCCGGTGCTTTCAATCGTCACGGCCTCCAACCACCTCTATGGGCCAAGCGGCATCCTGGGAATCCATGGCGGCACCTTCACGAACGGCGCGTGGCAGGCGGTCGCCCCGGACGATTACCATAATCCCTCCCAAACCGGCCTGGCGTGGGAGCGGCCCGTGTCCCTCGAACTTGTTCATCCGCATGACAACAGCGGCTTCCAGGCCGACTGCGGCCTGCGGGTCGCAGGCGGCAACTACATCCGTCCCCGGTACCAGCCCACAAGCAAGTTCACATTCCGGACGTATTTCCGGGGCGACTACGGCGCCGGCCGGCTGGAATACCCGCTGTTCACCAACGCGGCGGTGGCGTCCTTCAACCAGCTGCAACTGCGGGCTGGGATGAACGATCCGAATAACCCGTTCATCCGCGACGAGCTGGTCCGGCGACTCTATGGCGACCTGGGACAGGTGTCCGCGCACGGCGCCATCATGAACCTCTTCATCAACGGACACTACAAGGGCTATTACAACCCCACCGAACGCATCGAGGAACCGTTCTGCCAAGCCTGGCACGGAGGCGACCACGACTGGGACGTCCTCACCGTCGGCAGCCGCGCCCTCGACGGCGACACCGCCGAATGGACGCGCCTCCGAAATGACGTCGCCTCCCAGGACGTGACCGAGCCCGGCGTCTACCTGGACATCGAGAAGCGGCTCGACCTGCTGAACTTCGCGGATTACCTGCTGGTCAACGTGTATGCAGGCACGGGCGATTGGGGCCACAATAACTGGCGGTGCGCACGCGAACGCGTCCCCGGCGCCCGCTTCCGCTATTATGTCTGGGACGCAGAATGGGCCCTGGGCCATTATGGGCGGTCGGTCAGCCTGAACTCGTTCGAGAACGAACTGGCCGGCAACCACGAAATGGCCGTGCTCTACCGGCGCCTCAGGCTCAGCCCCGAGTTCCGGCTGCTCTTCGCGGACCGTGTACAGCGCCACCTGTTCCACGGAGGCGCGCTGGTCGAAACCAACGTGCTGGCGCGTTTCGAGCAGCTCCGCACTCAAATGACCGGCGTGTTGCCCAACATGCAGGTGGACATCGCCAGCACGTGGATCCCCAACCGCCGGGCCCACCTCATGAGCCACCTCGACGGCCAGGGCCTCCTGGCCTCCGATAACGCCCCGGCGTTCAGCCAGCACGGCGGACGCGTCGCCCCAGGCTCCCTCCTGAGCCTGACGGCGCCCCGGGGCACCATCTACTACACAACCGATGGCACGGACCCCCGCGAGCGGTTCACCGGAGCCGTCGCACCCACGGCGCTCGCCTACACCCCGGCAACCCCCGTGTCCATCCCGGGCCCGATGCGCATCAAGGCCCGCACCTGGGACGGCACGAACTGGAGCGCGGTGACCGAAGCCGAGTTCGTCGCGGGTTCCATGGGCGTGCCACTGGCCATCACGGAAATCCTCTACCACCCACTGGGCGGCGACGCCTTCGAGTTCGTTGAACTGTTCAATGCCGGACTCACCCCCCTGGACCTGGGCGGATTCACCTGCGAAGGCATCACCTTCACATTCCCCCAAAACTCCTGGCTGGCACCAGGCCATACCCTCGTCCTCATCCCCCATATCGATCCCGCAGCGTTTGCAGCCCGCTACCCGCACGTGGCGGTCTTCGGCCATTACGAGGCCACCCTCTCCAACGGCGGCGAACGCCTGGCCGTCCTCGACCGCCAACACCGCATCGTCGTCGCGGTGGATTACAAGGACGAGGACGGCTGGCCGGCCGAGGCCGACGGTGCCGGCGCTTCGCTGACCCTGCTCGACCCGTTGGGCGATCCCGGCAGCCCCGCCAATTGGATCGCCAGCCCCCAGCCCGGCGGCACCCCAGGCACCTGCGCGCCCACGCCCCCCGACCCGCCCCAGCTGCGCCTCAACGAACTCATGGCCGACAACGTCGCCGCCGTCCCCGACGAAACCCGCTTCCCGGATTGGATCGAACTCCACAACCACTCGCCGCACCCCGTCGACCTCGCAGGCTGGAGTCTCACCGATGACTCCAACCCCCAAACGTTCGTGTTCCCCACCAATACCCCCCTGGCCGCCGGCGGCTTCCTCACCGTGTGGTGCGACGACCAAACCAATGCCCCCGGATGGCACACCGGCTTCGCCCTCAAACGCTCGGGCGATTGTGTCTTCCTCTACGACAACCAGCGGCGGCGGGTCGATGCCGTGGGCTTCGGCATGCAACCGCCCGACGCCGCACTCGGCCGCCTCGGCGATGACGGCCGGACTTGGGGATTGACCCTCCCCACCCCCGGCGCCGCCAACAAACCCGCCCCACTGGCCTCCCCCACCAACCTCGTGATCAACGAATGGATGGCCAACCCGCTGCCCGGCGGCGCGGATTGGATCGAGCTGTTTAACGGCCACCCGGATCTGTCCGCCGCGCTCCAGGGGCTTTCCCTCGGCAATGGCTCCGCCATAGACCAGCTGCGCATGCCAATGTTCCTCAAACCCCACGGCCACCTCGTGCTCTTCTGCGACGAAACGCCCGGCACCGACCACCTCGATTTCAAACTGCCGGCCGAAGGCTCGGACCTCCTCCTCTACGACCCCACCGGCGCTTTGCTCAACCGCGTCCACAACCCCCAGCAAACCGAAGGAATCGCCCGCGGACGCGCCCCGGACGGCTCAGCGCGACTCATCAATTTCTACGACGGCGCCACGCCCGGCACGCCCAACAGCCCCAGCCAATACGCCGGGCCGTTCCTCAACGAAATCATGGCGCGCAACGCCCTGGCCGTTACCAATCCCGCAGGCCGAATCGCCGACTGGATCGAACTGCATAACCCCCTGCACGCCGAATTCGATCTCTCGGGCATGAGCGTCAGCCTCGACCGCTGCCAGCCCCGCGAATGGGTGTTCCCCGACGGCACGGTCATCGGCGCCGCCGGTTACCTGCTCCTCTGGTGCGACCCCGGCCTGCCGCCGTCCCCAGCCAAAGACCCCCTGCTCAACCTCGGACGCCCCCTGCACGGGCAGAGCGGCGCAGTCTTCCTGTTCGGTGCCAACGACCAGCTCGTGGACGGCGTGGAATACGGGTTTCAAATCGAGGACCGGACCCTCGGAAAGAGCGGCGCGTCGTGGCGCCTGCTCGCCAGCCCCACACCCGGCACCTCCAATGCCCCGCTCGCCACCCTCGGACTCACAAGCCACCTGCGCCTCAACGAGTGGATGGCCGCCCCGCTCGACGGCCCCGACTGGTTCGAACTCTTCAACGGCGATAGCCTGCCCGTCCAGCTCTCCGGCCTCTGCCTCAGCGACGACCCCTCCCTCGCCGGCACCCGGAAATCCCCCGTCCACACGCTCAGCTTCATCGCCGGCAAACACTGGATCCGGTTCGTCGCCGACGACAACCCCTTCCAAGGACGCGATCACGCAGGCTTCCGCCTGGACGCCGCCGGCGAAACCCTCCGCCTCTACGCCTCCAGCGCCGTCCCCATCGACAGCGTCGACTTCGGCCCCCAACGCCCCGGCGTTTCCGAAGGCCGGCTTCCGGACGGTACCCCCACCATCGTCCCGTTCCCCACCACACCAACACCCGCCACCATGAACATGCCCGACAGCGACCTCGACGGGCTGCCAGACCCGTGGGAATCCGATCACGGATTGAATCCATGGTCCGGCACGGACGCGGCCCAGGACGACGACGGGGATGCCCTCACGAACCGGCAGGAGTACGAGGCCGGCACCGACCCGCAGGACCCAACCAGCACCCTCCGAGTCGACATGGGCACCCCGGCGCCAAACACCGTCAGCCTGCGCTTTTTAGCCATGCCGGACCGCACCTATGCCCTGCTCTCCTGCGACGGCAATCCGCAGGGGCCATGGTCGGTGCGGCTCGATGTTCCCGCCGCAGCCTTCGCACGCTGGATCGAACTCACCGACAACCTGCCCCCCCAGCACAACGCGCGGTTCTACCGCGTCCTCACCCCGGCCCCGTAGACGGCCCGCGCCCCGACGCCATGCCCCGTCCCAGGCTCAGTCCGCATCCCGCCCCGCCCCCGCCCCCCCATCCCTCCACCGCTCAGCCATCCCTTCCCCCCATCCTCTGCCTCACATCACCATCCCGTGGGGGATGAACCCGTTCTTGGGGACCACCACGACGCCGTCGCGGATGCAATAGAGGTCGTGATCGACGTTCTCAGGCTTGCCGGAGGGCGAGAGGACCACGTTGTCGCCGATGCGGGCGTTCTTGTCGATGATGGCGTTTTCAATGCGGGTGTTCTTGCCAATGCCGATGCGCGGCCTCCGAGCCATCTCGTTCTCAACAATCGAGGACTGGCTCTCGTAATAGTCATTGCCAAGGACCACGACGCGATGCAATTCGCTGCCGGTGCCGATGATGCTGCGGATGCCAATCACCGACTGGCTGATGCGGGCCTGGGTGACAATGCATCCGTCCGAAATCACCGCATGGTCGATGGTGGCGCCGTTAAACTTGGACGCGGGCAGAAACCGGGGCCGGGTAAACACGGGGGCGCTCATGTCGAAAAAGTTGAACCGGGGCAGCTCGGCGGCAAGCTCGAGATTCGCCTCGAAAAAGGAGCGGATGGTCCCGACGTCCTCCCAGTAGCCTTGGAAGACATAAGCAAACACCCGGCTGGTCGAAATGCTCATGGGAATGACATGCTTGCCGAAATCCGCCAGGTCGTTGTTCAACAGCCGGATCAGAGCGTCCCGGTTGAACACGTAGATGCCCATCGACGCCAGGAAATATTCGTCCTCCCCCTCAATGTCCAGTTTCGAATACCACGCCTTGTCAATCCGCAGCGTGTCCTGCATCTCCGAATCCTTCGGTTTCTCCACAAACCGCGTGATCCGCCGGTCCTCGCTCATCTCCATGATGCCAAAACCCGTCACCGCCTCGCGCTTGACGGGAAGGGTGGCGACGGTGACATCGGCGTAGGTCTCAATGTGTTGGGCGATCATGCGGCGCAAATCCATGCGGTAGAGCTGGTCGCCGCTCAAAATCGCAATGTACTCGAAGTCGTGGTTCAGAAAGTGCGACAGGTTCTTGCGCACGGCATCGGCCGTGCCCTGATACCACGTGGCGTCCGTAAGAGTCATCTGGGCGGCCAGAATCTCCACAAACCCCGTGGCGAACTGGTCGAATTTGTAGGACTGCGAAATGTGCCGGTGCAACGACGTGGAATTGAATTGGGTCAGCAGGTAGATCCGACGCATCCCGGAGTTGATGCAGTTGGAAATGGGGATGTCGACCAGGCGATACTTGCCAGCCAGCGGCACCGCGGGCTTGGCACGGTCGCGGGTCAGCGGGTAGAGGCGCGTGCCCGCGCCACCGCCCATGATGACGGCCAGGACATTGCTGGTATTGGGAGTCAGCCTTCGACTATGAGGTGTCATAAAATGCCTGTCGCGTTGGAACCATGCGCCTCACGTATACCCCGAGGCGCCAAATCCGCGCAAGCGGCATCCATCTAGCTGCCCACCACCCGCCATGTGCGGCATCGTCGGTTACGTCGGCAAACGCCAGGCCTGCCCCCTCCTCCTGGAAGGCCTGCGCCGCCTCGAATACCGCGGCTATGACAGCGCGGGCATGAGCGTTCTGCACGGCCGCGAACTCCACACCCGCAAAAAAAAAGGCGCCATCGCCGATGGCCTCAGCCGCCTCATCGCCGCCTCCCCCCTCGAGGGCCGCACCGGCGTGGGCCACACCCGCTGGGCAACTCATGGCAGCCCCTCGGACGAAAATGCCCACCCCCACTGCGACCCGCATGGCCGCATCGCCATCGTCCACAACGGCGTCATCGAGAATTTTCAACAGCTCAAGCAAACCCTCAGCGGCCATACCTTCAAATCCGCCACCGATACCGAAGTGCTCGCCCACCTCATCGGGGTGCACTACGACAGGATCGTTGCCGCCCGCCCCGACACCGCACCCCGCGACGGCAGCCACCACCCCCTCGCCCAGGCCGTCATGAATGCCCTGCGCGAAGTCATCGGCACCTACGGCCTCGCCGTCGTGTGCGTCGACGACCCCACCGTCCTCGTCGGCGCCCGGCGCGGATCCCCCCTGGTCGTCGGGATCGGCCGCGAGGAGCACTTCCTGGCCAGCGACACCACCGCCATCGCCGCCCACACGCGCGACGTCATCTACCTCAACGACCACGATGTCGTCACCCTCGGCTCCACAACCTGCCACGTCGCCAGCCTGGGCCCCGATGCCGCCAAGGTGCAGGTCTCCCGCCTCGAATTCGACCCCGAAGCCGCCGAGCGCGGCAGCCACCCGCATTTCATGCTCAAGGAAATCCTCGAACAGCCCCGCACGGTCGAGAATGCGATGCGGGGACGGCTCAACCACGAGGAGGCCACCGCCAAGTTCGGCGGCCTGAACATGACCCTGGCCGAACTGCGCGACGTGGACCAGATCATCATCCCCGCCTGCGGCACCAGCTGGCACGCCGCCCTCCTCGGCGAATACCTCTTCGAGGAATTCGCCCACATCCCCACTGAGGTCGAATACGCCAGCGAATTCCGCTACCGCAACGCCCCGCTCGAAAAACACACCCTCGTCCTCGTCATCACCCAGTCCGGCGAAACCGCCGACACCCTCGCCGGCCTCCGCGAATCCCGACGCCGCGGCCACAAGGTCCTCGCCATCTGCAACGCCGTCGGCAGCACCATCGCCCGCGAAGCCGACGGCGGCATCTACCTCCACGCCGGCCCCGAAATCGGCGTCGCCTCCACCAAAGCCTTCACCTCCCAGCTCACCGTCCTCATCCTCCTGGCCCTCCTCATGGGCCGCATCCGCATGCTCCCCCCGCGCCGCGGCCAGGAAATCATCCGCACCCTCGAGACCCTCCCCCAACAAATGGAAGCCGTCCTCGCCTTGAACGCCTCCATCCGCCGCATCGCCCTCAAATACGCCGCCGCCCAAAACTTCTTCTTCCTCGGTCGCCAATATAATTTCCCCGTCGCGCTCGAAGGCGCCCTCAAACTCAAGGAAATCTCCTACATCCACGCCGAGGGCTACCCCGCCGCCGAAATGAAGCACGGCCCCATCGCCATGATCGACGAGAACACCCCCACCGTGTTCGTCATCCCCACCGATTCGCTCTACCACAAAACCCTCGCCAACCTCGAGGAAATCAAGGCGCGCCACGGACCCGTCATCGCGCTGACCACCGAAGGCAACACCACCCTGGCCCCCCGCGTCGACGACATCCTCCACCTGCCGCCAACCCTCGAACCCCTGTTCCCCCTGCTCGCCGTGCTGCCCCTCCAACTCCTCGCCTATCATATCGCTGTCGCCCGCGGCTGCAACGTCGACAAACCCCGCAACCTCGCCAAAAGCGTCACCGTCGAGTGACCCGTAAAGGGCTCAGTCATGAAGGGCTGATTTGTCTTCGCTGCTTTCCGACGCCAAGAATTCAGCAGCCTGTTGACGTGGGCCACAGCGCCCCTCTGCAACCGTTTCGCGATCCACGCCACCGTCACCCGTGTCTGCCACCGCACCCACACGCCCATCCTCACCTTCTCCCCATCCCCCTTCGCGCCCCGTCCCAACGTCGCTTCCGTCCAGCCCCCACGCCGCAGTTCCTCCGCCACCCCTGTCACCACCCGCTCCGCGCTCTCCTCCCGGCTCTCCCGCCGCCCCTCACCGTCGCGCTCCGGTCCCAGTCGCTCCCACGTCTGCGCCAGCAACCCCGTTCGAAACCGCTTGTCCCCCAAACCTCGCAACTGTCGGACCATCGGTGGCAGGGTGCGCCGCCACAGCTTGACTGGTCAATCCGATGAACTGATCCGTTTGCAAGTGTCGAATGCCGCGCTTTTGAACTTGTCGCCGGGGTGCCTTGCCGGTAATTTCCTCGCATCGATTGCGCGGTTAGCTCAGGGGTAGAGCACTTCCTTGACACGGAAGGGGTCAGAGGTTCAATTCCTCTATCGCGCACCAGGCCGTGCCCGTTCATACCCTTGCAGCCGAATCGGCAGGTCTGGAGGTCGATGGCAATCAAGGGCCAGCTCCAGCAGGAGGTCTCTGTCCTTCGTCCCCGAGGCCCACGGCCAGCTCCAACTCGCAGCCCGGCAAAGGGGATCCCGCCAGTCCCGCCAATGCCGTTCGCCAGCTATTGCACATTTTGATGGATTCTTTTGCATTTCCGCCGCGTTCACCGTTTCATCAAGCCATGCGCACACTGCTGATGACGCTCACCATCCTGTTCGGCTCGGTTAGCCTGGCGAGCCTCAAAGCCGCCGGTCCCACACCCCTGCCGCCTCTTCTGCTCTGGCCCCAAGGCGCGCCCGGCGATACTGAACCCCTCGGACCCGAGGCTGACACCTCCAAACCCACCGACCGCCACGTGGCCGGCAAGCCCGTGATCCGCGTCGGCAACGTGTCGCAGCCCGCCCTGAGCGTCTACCTCGCGCCTTCGGACAAACGCACCGGGGCTGCGGTGGTCATCTGCCCGGGAGGCGGCTATCACATCCTGGCCATGGACTTGGAAGGCACCGAGGTGGCCGAGTGGCTCAACTCGATCGGCGTGACGGCCATCGTCCTGAAATACCGCGTGCCCGCACGCAAAGGTCGTCCGCGCCACGCCGCCCCGTTGCAGGACCTCCAGCGCGCCGTCGGTCTGGCGCGGCAGCATGCGTCGGACTGGGGCATCGATCCCCGGCGGATCGGCGTCATGGGGTTCTCCGCCGGCGCCCACCTGTCTGCTGTGCTGAGCTGCAACTTCGAACAACGCACCTACGAGCCGCTGGACGCCGCCGACCAGCTCAGTTGCCGGCCGGATTTTGTCATGCTGATTTATCCCGCCTACCTCACCGTCGCCAAGGAAGACGACAAGCTGGCCCCGGAATTGCCCGTCGGCCCCCGCACGCCCCCGACATTCCTCGTCCAGACCCAGGACGACGGCATCCGCGTCGAGTGCAGTTTGTTTTACTATCTGGCGCTGAAGCAGGCCAAAGTGCCCGCCGAAATGCATCTCTACGCTTCGGGCGGACACGGTTACGGCCTGCGCCCCACATCGGACGCCGTAACCACCTGGCCCAAGCGCGCCGAACAATGGATGCGTGGATTGAAAGTCCTCGAGCCAAGCCGCTGAAGCCATCCCTGGCCGGGTCGTTCAGTCGCGCAGCGCCCGTCCCACCCGAAAAATGGCCGCAAAAAAGGGCTTGCACTATGCAGAGCCAACCAGCATCTTGATGCCGTTACGGAACGCGGGGTGGAGCAGCCCGGTAGCTCGTCAGGCTCATAATCCCGCGGGTGCGGGATCGCGGGTTCAAAGATCCTGAGTTCGTTGACA
>JAFGQR010000085.1 GCA_016935555.1 Verrucomicrobiota bacterium | reverse complement strand
TGCATTGCTCACCAGGTTCCTGGTGAGCAATGCACCCGCCCGGGAGGGCGGGCCGCCCAGCGCTCTATGGGCCGACTGAGCTCGCCACAGAGTGCTTTGGCGCTCGGGCGGGGTTCGCCCCGCTCTGCGGCCCTTCGGGCGCATTTCTCACAGGGCGGTGAGAAATGCGGGCTAATTCGCTCGCGACCGGCGGCCTCGCGCCGCTAAGGTCGGCCCATGCACGTGGCGCATCTGCGGCTTCGCGATTTTCGCAATTATGCGCGATTGGACGCGGATTTCGCGTCCGGCTTCCACGTGTTGCTGGGCGGCAATGCGCAGGGGAAGACCAACATTTTGGAGGCGATTTACCTGATGGCGACGCTGCGCAGCTTCCGGGGTGCCGGCAGCGCGTCGATGGTGCGGCACGGCCAGCCTGCGTATGGGGTGGGCAGCACCGTCGTGGGCCAGGGGGAGCACGACATCCGAATGTATTGGTCGGTGCGCCAGCGCAAGCTCAGCCTGGACGGGCAGCCGGTGCGGCGGCTGACGGATTACCTCGGGGTGCTGCGCACGGTGGTGTTTTGCACCGAAGACCTGCAACTGGTCAAGGGCACCGGCCGCAGCCGGCGGCGGTTTCTGGACCTGCTGCTCACGCAAACCCGCCCCTCGTATCTGCCCGTGCTGCAGCGCTACACCCAGGCCCTGCGCTCACGCAACGCCCTGCTCAAACAACGCACGGCGGACCAGGGGGCGCTGGACAGTTTCTCCGCCGAACTGGTCCGGTGGGGCGAGGAAATCACCCGCCGCCGCCGGGAATTGACGCCGCGTCTGTCCGTGCTGGCGCGGCTCGCGTACCGGCGCATCTCGAACGATGCCGAGCAACTGCGCCTGGAGTACCAGCCCGGCATCCTGTCCAGCTTTGCCGTCGACCTGGCACAGTCCGCCCCGCGGGAGCGTGCGATGCGCTCGACCCTGGTGGGGCCGCACCGCGACGACGTGCGATTGGAGTTGGACGGGCGTCCCGCCGCGCAGTTTGGCAGCGAGGGGCAGAAGCGCACCCTGGCGATCGCCTTGAAAATGGCGCAGGCGGAGTATCTGACCGGCCTGCACGGCACGGCGCCGGTGTTGCTGATCGACGATGTCATGGGCGAACTGGACCTGAGGCGGCGCAGCGGGTTCCTGCCGGTGCTGGATGGCGCGCGCCAATCGCGCGGGCAGGTCTTCATGACCTGCACCGAGGAAAACTGGCCGCGCGAGCTGGGGGCCGACCTGCATCGTTGGCGGGTGACTGCCGGGACGCTGGCCCGGGCAGGGGAATGATGCAGCGTTGGGCAGGGCAGCGGACCTTGTGTCGCCGCAGCCCCGGGGGGGGCGGGGAATCCCCTTCGAAGGGGCGTTTCCAAGCGGCCGTGCGCCTGCGCGGGTTGCGGTCGCGTGCGTCTTGCAGCATGGGTGAAGTGTGCTATTGTTTGGAGCGAGCACGATGAAACGAACGAATGGCCCTCATGCCGCCTGTCCTCGAGCCCGACACGGGTTCACGTTGATCGAGTTGCTCGTCGTGGTGGCCATCATTTCAATCCTGGCGGGCTTGCTGCTGCCCGCCCTGGCCCGCGCCAAGCAGAAGGCGCACCAGGTCAAATGCGTGTCGATCCTCAAACAGATCGGTTTGGCGGTGTTTTTGTACACGGGAGACAACGACGAGCGGCTGCCGGGGCCGGTGGTTGCGGGTGTGCGCGCCAATTACGACAAGACGTCCAGCCAGGAACTCATTTATTTCATCGCCACGCACTATGGCTTGCCGGCGCCGTCGGCCAGGATGGTGTTGGCCGAAGAATTCGTCTGTCCGGGATACATCCGGTCGGCGCCGGGCGTCTCGGGGCTGATGGGGCGAAAGGTGTGGCTGTTGAACGACAACCTGAACCCGAACTCCGGGGTTCGGGTGCGGCCTTTTGGGTATCCGCTGCCGCCCGAGGTGAGCGCGCCGCTCAAGGTCACCGAGATCGACAGGTATCAGCCGCCGTCCGAAGTGTACGCGCTGACGGACATTGACCAGGCGCTGCCGAATGTGAGCCCGGCGATCTCCTGGTGGACGGATCTTCCGCGCCGTCCGGTGCACGGCCCGGTGCGCAACCAGCTGTTCTTCGACTGGCATGTGGAGGCCGTGCCCTGGTAGCGGACCGGCGTCATAACTCCTTTTCCCGATGCGAATTTCCTGGTCATGGCCTGTGGCGCGTCGTGCGCAATGGCTGCTGGCGCTGGCTGGCGGCGGGTTCCTCAGCCTCGCGGCGACGGGCGCGACCTTGACGGGGGCGTTCACGCCGATCCCGCAAGGGTCGAATGTCAACCTGACGCCGCTGGGCAAACTCGACTGGGTGCACTGGGGTTTGTACACCGACACCAGCGTGAACCGGAAAGCCGGCGCGACGCCCCAGATCAGCGATTTCGAAGTGGTGGGGACAACGCAGACCTGGCTGGCGGCGTATCAGTATGCCGACAATTACAACGGCTACAGCTGGACGGACGGCAATCCTGTGGGGGCGGTGACCAACACGACGACGGGCGTGTGGGCTTACGGGTGGGCCAGCGGCATCCGCTCCACGCTGGGGGTGGGCTTCGAGATCACGGTGCCTGCCGACACGGCCCCTCGGATCCTGCACGTGTTCGTGGGCGTTTTCGCGGGGCGGGGAACGCTCACGGCAACGCTGAGCGACGGCACTGCGCCCTCCTATTCGGACAACTCGTTGTACAACCTGTCGAACGGGCCTGGAGGGGTTTACACCCTGACCTTTGCCGCGGCATCCGCCGGGCAAACCCTGCGGGTGCGATGGGTCCTGGGCAGCACCGCGCCGGGCAACCCCCTCGAGTCCAACGTCACCTTGCAGGCGGCCGTCCTTACCGCCCCCAACGCCAACAGCGTTCCCTATGTGACCGTGACCGCCCCCGCGTCTTATTCCAGCTTTGCCGATCCGGCCACCATTGCCCTCGCCGCGGACGCGTTCGACACGGATGGCACGGTGAGCCGGGTGGAGTTCTTCAACGGCGCCCAGTGGCTGGGCGAGGCCACCGCCTGCCCGTTCACCTGCACCTGGACCGCCATCGGCCCGGGCCATTACTGGATCACGGCCGTCGCCACCGATGACCTCGGCGCGCAGGGCGCTTCCGGGGCGGTGGAGGTGTTCGTCTACAGAGAGGGAGGCACGCTGCAGGCCGGCGTGGCGTTCCCGCCTCCAAGCGTCAGCCTGACCGCTGAAGGCAGCTTGGATTGGGTGCACTGGGGGTTGGCCGAAACCAACGTGATCAACCGCAAGGCCGATGTCACTCCCCAGATCGGCGCCTTGACCGTTCTGGGCACCAACGCGCTCCAAGTGTATGCCGACAATTACACGGCCTTCTCGTGGACGGATGGCACCCCGACGCCGAGCGCTGCCGGGGCGACGTGCGGGGTGTTCGTGGCGGGAATCACCAACGGCTTCGAGTTCGCGGTTCCGGCCGACGCGGAGGTGCGCCGGCTCAAGGTGTATGCGGGGCTCTATGGCGGCGAGGGGGAGTTTTTGGCGTATTTGAGCGATTTCAGCGCGCCGGTGTTCGTGAGCACGGCGCTGAACAGCGTTTATGGCAATGACTACGGGGAATACACCCTGGATTACGCCGCAGCGGAGGCGGGCCAGAGCCTGGTGATTCGCTATCGCGCCGGCACCCTTTACGACGCGGACTACGGCAACGTCACCTTGCAAGCCGCCGTGCTGGCCGGCGACGCCTCGTCCAACCTGCCGCCATCGGTGAGCCTCGTCAGCCCGGAGTCGGGCGCCGTGTTTGAAGCGCCGGCCACCATGCCGCTCGAGGCCGCGGCAAGCGATCCCGACGGGTCGGTGACCAGGGTCGAGTTTTTCGAAGGCGCCACCCTGCTGGGCGAGCAAGGGGCGCCTCCCTACACGTTGACGTGGAGCAACGTGCCGGTGGGCACCTATCTTTTGGTCGCGCGCGCCTTCGACAACCAGAACGCCCACGCACTTTCTTCGACCAACACCGTCGACGTGGTGGATACCACGCCGCCTGGGCTGGTTTGCCCGCCAAACGTCACGGTCGAGTGTGGCCAGTCCACCGCGCCCGGCGACACGGGGTTGGCGACGGCGACCGATGCGGCCGATCCCAATCCGGCGGTGACGTATGCGGACGCGGTGCAGGGCGGCCCGTGTCCGGAAGGTTCGGTCATCACCCGAACCTGGCTGGCCACGGACTGCCACGGGAACACGTCCCAGTGTCTCCAAACCATCACGGTGCGCGCCGCGGCGGCGGTGACGCTCGTGGACCCGCACCGCCTGGCGGACGGTTTTGTCTTCTCGTTCATGACCGAAACGGCCCGTCTTTACACCGTGCAGTTCACACGCCGGCTTCAGCCCGCCGAATGGCTGGACGCGACGAACCTTGCGGGCCATGGCGCGCTGGTGACGGTGACCAACCTGGTCGGTCCCGAGTCCGAACGCTATTACCGGGTGCGAACCGATTGAGTGCGGGCGTGGCCCCGGCAGGGGATTGCGAGAGGGTTGTGCAAAGGGGCGGAGGCTGGTAGAAGCGGGGGGCCGCTCGATGCACCGTTACCGGAGATTGCTTGGTTATGTTTTGCCCTACCGCAGGGCGTTCGGTCTGATTTTGGGGCTGACGGTGGTGTCGTCGGGTGTGCTGGCGCTCCAACCGTGGCCCATGAAATTCATCGTGGACCATGTGCTCGGGGGCAGTCCCTTGCCGGCATGGTTGGAGGCGCTGTTCCGCCGGGGATTGGGCCAAGATGCGCCGGGGCGCGTGCTGGCGGTGCTGGCGATCGCGGCGTTCGTGCTGCTCGTGCTGAACCTCGGGCTGGAAGCGGTGTTGGCCTGGATCTGGACCAAAGCCGGACGCCGGCTGGTGTACGACGTGGCGCAGGAGATTTTTGCGCGGCTGCAGGCGCGGTCGGTGTTGTTCCATGCGCGGTCGACGGTGGGGGATTTGCTGGGGCGGATTACGACGGACAGCTGGTGTGTGTATTACCTGGTGGACACGCTGTTTGTGGGGCCGCTGCACGCGCTGTTGGCAATGGGGGCCATGGTGGTGCTAATGTCGCAGCTCGACGGGCTGCTGACGGCGCTGGCGCTGGGGGCAGCCCCGTTCATGCTGGGCGCGGGCTTTCTGGTCGGAAAACCGCTGCGCGCGATGGCGCGGCTGCGGCGCGAGATCGAAAGCCGGCTGGCGGCGCATGTTCAGCAGACGCTTGCGGGCATTCCGGTGGTGCAGGCCTTTGCCCAGGAGGAACGCGAGGACGAGCGCTTTCGGGAATTTGCCTCGGCGGCGATTCGCGCGCAGCAGCGCAGTCTGCTGCTGGGCAGCCTCAACAGCCTCAGCTCGGGCTTGGTCACCACCCTCGGCACGGGGGTCATTCTGTGGTTCGGCGCGCGGCACGTGACCCATGGCCAGCTCACCGTGGGGAGTCTGTTGGTCTTCCTGAGTTACCTGGGCACACTGCAGGCGCAGATGAAAACGTTTGCCAACCTGTATACCGTGCTGCAGGGCTTCCGGCCCAGCGTCGACCGCGTGCTCGAAATCATCGACGCCCCGCCCGAGATTCGCGACCGGCCGGGGGCGGTGGCGCTGCCTCGAGTGCGAGGGCATGTGGCGCTGGAGGGGGTGACATTCGGCTACGCGCCGGGCCGGCCGGCGCTGCGGGGCGTGACCCTTGAAGCGCGTCCGGGGCAGACCGTGGCGCTGGTGGGCCCGACGGGGGCGGGCAAGACGACGCTGGTGAACCTGATCCCGCGTTTCTTTGATCCGTGGGAGGGCCGGGTGCGGGTGGATGGGCGCGACGTTCGCGACGTCCAAGTCGCGGCGTTGCGGTCCCAAGTGGCGCTCGTGTTGCAGGAGCCCTTTCTCCTGGCGGCGACCGTGGCGGAGAACATCGCCCTGGGACGGCCGGACGCGTCGCTGGCGGACATCGAAGCCGCCGCCCGCGCCGCGCAGGCGCACGACTTCATCGCCGGACTCCCACAAGGCTACGCGACCCCGATCGGCGAACGGGGCGCGACCCTGTCGGGCGGGGAACGGCAGCGCCTGGCGATTGCGCGGGCGCTGCTGAAGGACGCGCCGATTCTCATCCTGGACGAGCCGACCAGCGCGCTGGACCCGCCGACGGAACGCGTGCTCATGGCGGCGTTGGCACGATTGATGGCGGGGCGCACCACGTTTCTTATCGCCCACCGTCTTTCGACCGCGCGCCGCGCGGATTGCGTGGTGGTGCTGGAACAGGGCCGCATCGTGGAAACGGGCGCGCCTTCCGAACTCGAAGCCCGCGGCGGCGCCTACGCCCGTCTGCAGACCCTCCAATCGCCCTCATGATGCCGTCCGCCGCCCCTCCTCTTCCCGGTCTGTTCCGGCTCAGCGGCTGGGTGGCCGGGTATGCGCTGCGGCGTTGGCTGCCGCTGCTGGCGGTGATTCTGAGCCTCCTGGTGCGGGTGGGGATGGACGTGCTGAAGCCATGGCCGATGCTCGTCCTGGTGGATTACGTGCTGCGGGGCGCGCCGATGCCCGCATGGCTGGCGCGGCTGGTGGGGCTGCTGCCGGGGACGGCGACGCCCGAGGCGCTGACGGGCTGGTGTGTGGTGTCGACGGTGGTGTTGTTCCTGATGAGCTGGGCGGTGGGCCTGGCCAACGCCTATGCCAACATCAGCCTGGGCCAGCGGATGACCTACGACCTGGCCGCCCAACTGTTCTCGCGCCTGCAGCAGCTGTCCCTCCGGTTCCACACACGCCGCGCGGCCGGCGACAGCATCCGGCGGGTGACGGCGGACTGCACGTGCGTGTCGGTCATTGCGAAGGACGCGCTGCTGCCGATCCTCTCTGCCGGGGTCAGCCTGCTGGTCATGTTCGGGATCATGTGGCGGCTCTCGCCGGCACTCACCCTGTGGGCGTTGGCAGTGGTCCCGTGCATGGCGGCCATCTTCCGCCTCTATGCGCAGCCCATGCTCGACCGCAGCAGTGCGCAACAGGAAGCGGATGCGGGCATCTACAGCCTGGTGGAGCGGACCCTGGCGGCGATGCCGGTGGTGCAGGCGTACGGGCGCGAGGGGTGGAACAACCGGCGGCTTCGCGAAATCCATCGCGACACCCTGGCGGCGACGCTGGCGCTGACGGATGTGCAGTTGCGGTTCAAGCTTCTCATGGGGGTGACGACGGCCGCGGGCACCGCCGGCATTCTGTGGTGGGGCGCTTACCAGGCGCTGGCCGGCCATGCCAGCGTGGGCACCATCCTCGTCTTCCTCTCCTATGTGGCTTCCCTGTATGCCCCGGTGGAAAGCATCATGTACACCTCCGCCATCATCCAAAGCGCAGCCGGCAGCGCGGCGCGCGTCCGCGACGTGCTCGATGCCCGGCGCGACGTGACGGATGCCCCCGGCGCGGTGACCCTGGGCGCGGCGCGCGGCCAGGTGCGCCTCGAACAGGTCGCCTTTGGCTACGAGGCGGGGCTGCCGGTCTTGCGTGGGATCAGTCTCGAGGCCGAGCCCGGGGAAACGATTGCGCTGGTGGGGCCGAGCGGCGCGGGCAAGAGCACCCTGGTGAGCCTGCTGCCGCGGTTCTTCGATCCGTGGGAGGGGCGGGTCTGCCTGGACGGCCGTGACCTTCGCACGGTGGCGCTCAAGAGCCTGCGCCGCCACATCGGCCTGGTCCTGCAGGAACCCTTCCTCTTTCCCCAAACCATCGCCGCCAACATCGCCTACGGCCGGCCCAAAGCCACCCTCGCCGAAATCGAAGCCGCAGCGCGCGCCGCGGGCGCGCATGACTTCATCACCCGCCTGCCCCAGGGCTATCACACCCCAGTCGGCGAGCGCGGCGCGACGTTGTCCGGCGGCGAACGCCAGCGCCTCTCCATCGCCCGCGCCCTGCTGAAGAGCGCACCCGTGCTGATCCTGGACGAGCCGACAAGCGCGTTGGACGCCCAAACGGAGCGACTGCTGCTGGACGCCCTGGAACAGCTGACGGCGGGGCGGACCACCTTTATCATCGCCCACCGCCTGTCCACCGTGCGCCGCGCCTCGAGAATCGTGTTTCTCGAGAACGGCCGTGTGGTCGAGACCGGCACGCCGCGCGACCTGCTGGCCCGCGGCGGGCGGTATGCCGCGTTTCATCACGCTCAGTTCGGCGCGGCGTGACGTCCCCGCCCCCCGCGGCCCCAGCCGCCCCAAAGGCGCCGCCGCCCAAGCCCGGCCCCGCAGATTCTCCCGAAATGAGCTTGACGACGCCAACGGTTCTATGGTCCAGTGGCGCCCGTCCAAGGGGGCGGGCAACATCCCATGAGCGGATCCGGAGCATTCCTTGAGCTGACGATCGTCCCAAGGAGTTCCTCCAGGCTCGAAAAGGATCGAACCCGCCGCCGGCGGCCAGGAAAGGAGGAACAGCATGGTGAAGAGTCTGACGACCAAGGACAGATGGCGATCCCGCGGCGAGGCGCGACGCAGCCTGTTTCGGCGATGGAGCCGGCCGGCGGCCGGGCGTGGAGGATTCGGAGGTGCAACCGTGGGGGCACATGCTTCGCGAGAGCCATGCAGCGGCGACGCAGGCGCGGCGTTGGCGCGGAAGCCGCATGCGGATCGCCTCGTGCAGTTCGTGAAGTTCGGCATCATTGGCGCCAGCGGCGTCCTGGTCGACATGGGGTTGGTTTGTCTGCTGGCGGATCCGGCGTGCCTGGGGCTGGATCTGACCGTGAGCAAGGTCGGGGCGGCGGAGGGCGCGCTGACGAGCAACTTCGTGTGGAATGAGGTCTGGACATTCCGGGAGGCGGCGCGCCGGCGGCGCCGGTGGCGGGACCGTGTGCGGCGGTTTGTGGCGTTCAACGGCATCTGCGGGGTGGGCATCGGAATTGCGGTGGCGTGTCTTCACCTGTTCCACACCGGGTTGGGATTTGGGCTCTATGAATCCAACGGGCTGGCCATCCTTGCCGCCACAGGCTGGAATTTTGTCCTGAACGCAAGGTTCAACTGGCGCGCGGGCGGTCCGGAGGACAAGGAAGGGGCGGCGGCGGCGGCGGGTCGATCGGGTGTATGAAACGGGGCATTCTCCATGCGGGGCCGGGGGCGGTTCGGGCGTTTCTCATGACGGCGTGCGCGCTGTTGTCGTTCAGCGCGGTGGCCAAGTTGGGCACCGTGCTGGGCGGCGGCAGCGTGCTCGCGGCCAGGGATGCCGTGTTGGGGGTGGCTTATGGCGGCCTGTTGCCGGCGGTGGGCGGGGCGGAATTGCTGCTGGCCGTGGCCTGGGTGCTGGGCCTGAGCGACAGGGCAGCGCTGTGCGGCGTGGCCTGGCTGGCGACAGCCTTCCTTCTGTACCGGGTTGGCGCGCATGTGGCCGGGGCGGGCGCGTCCTGCCCGTGTCTCGGGACGCTGCCGGATGCGTTGCATGGGATGCCGGGCGCGGCCCGGTGGTTTACGCGGCTGTCGCTGGCGTTCATGCTCCTCGGCAGCTATGGGTTGCTGCTGGGTTCGAGGGCGCGCCTCGGGAAGCCGTGGGGGCGGCGTGGACGCCGGACGTCGGCATCGGGGCTGATGGGGCTGGCGGTGGCGGCGGTCCTGGGAGGGCCGCAGGCGGCGGGAGGTGCCGGTGAGGGCGGGGGAAAACGGGGGGACTCGGGGGTGTCTGGGAGAGTTTTCGAGGTTCGGGGTCAATCGCGGCACGAGTATGTGTCCAAGGGCGGGTGGAGATTAGGCGACAGCAATGCGTTTGAAGTGGCGGTGGGACCCGGGGCATGGCGGCTGACGCTGAGGATTCCGGGGCAGGTTCCGGACAAGGCGACGCACGTGGGCGAAGACGGCACCAACTACTATGTGTTGGCGGAAGGTTCGGCGGGCACGTGTCGTGTCAAGGGCCGGCTGGCCGAGTATGCGGATTCGGCCGTATTGTGGGCGGCCGGCAGCATGTATCCGAGGCATCACGGGACGGCCGTCTGGCTGCTGTTCGCAAGCGCGGACCGCATGTCGGCGAGTGTGGGGGAGATGAACCCGGTGTTTGCGGAGGCGCCGGCTTCGGTGCGGATGGGGTATGAGCGTGTGATGGATTGGGCGAGGAATGCGTTCGGGCCGGCGCGGGTGCGCATTTACGTGAAAACGGGTCTGGGGTTGGCGGGGGCGCGTCGGGTGGCGGAGCTGGAGGTGGTGCGGTGGCGCCGCGAGGCGGGGGGGGCGATTCCGGTGGAGGCGGAGTACCGGCTGTTGGACGGCGGGGAGGAGGCCAAAGTCATGAGCATTTACCGGCTTTGGGGCATGTCGCGGGTCGCGGCGGCCGAAGGCGGCCCCCGGCCGGCGCGGCCGCCGCTCAGGCACGCAACGCTGATGGCGGACCATCGGCTGTCATCGTCGGTGGAATACGTGGCCATGGAATGGCCGACGCAGGCCGAGACCCGGCGGCGGGTGGCTTCGGACGAGGTGCGTTTTCACCGGCCGCCCGGGGTCAGGCGGCCGCGGTCTTTTGTGCTGGGCGCGTTTTTGGCCCTGGTCACCCTGGCGGGTGCGATTCTGGGGAGAATGGCGGTCAGCACGCATGAACCACAAACCAACGAGGAATCCAACCAGGAACATCCATGAAAAAGACGAAATTACTCTTGTGCTTCGGCGCCATGGGCATGTGCGCGTCGTATGTTGTGTATGCCGCCTGCACGCCGAATGCCACTCCGGGTGACCGTTCGCAGCCGTATTCGGGCGGCTGCGGCTGCCATGCGTATTCCAAATACACCACGGACCAGCAGGGCCAAACCCCGGCATCCCTGGCAACCTGCCAGGTTTGCCCGGCGTCGACAGGCGGGTGCAGTTCCACCTGCGAGCACTACACGGGGGTGTACGAGTGGAGTTGTCCGGGCGGCAAGCTGGTGAGCTACACGGATCCGCCGTCGTGCCTGCCGGTCACCGCGCCGCCGTGTGCGAGTCCGCCGGCCCACCACAGCAACGTGACGAAATACGAATACCGTTCGACGGGTTGTGGGACCTGAGGCGCGGGCCGGCAGGGGAAACACCGCGTGGCGCCATTGCGCCGTGGGGGATGTTGAGCGGGACCCGTCGGGTCGGCGGATTGGGGGCGGTTCTCATGGGCGCCTGAATCGAGCCGCCTGCCAGAAATAACCGCCAATGATCAGAAGAAGCAGCAGGATGGCACCGGCATACGATGGCAACCCGAGGAGTGTGGCCAGCGAGCCGGCACATTCGCCGCGCTCGAGCCGGGGCGCATAGAACTCGAGCAACGGGTTGCGGATGTGATCGGCGGGCATGGCGTCGATCAGCGTGGCGGGCGCCGTCAGCACCAGGGAAAGATAGCCGGCCAGCAAGCCGGCGCGTGGAAATCGGCGCAGGCCGAACGCGGCGAGGATGGCGAGAAAGGGGAGGACGGGGGCGAGGTGCCGAGGGCCGAGTGCGGATCCGCCGCCGGGCATGTAGTAGCCGGCGATGCAGAGCACATGGAGGGCGATGACCGTGGCGGCGGTCAGCGCAAGGAGGGCATGGCGGTTCAAGGCGGACTTGAATCCCGCAAAGGCCAGGAGGAGGAACGGGCTCCAGAAGAACAGACCGCGCTGGGGGCTGAACAGGATGAGCCAGGCCGCCCCGGGTTTTGGCGGGAAGGTGATGCCGAACAGCCCCCGGTTCATCTGCTGGAATTCGGGCAGGGCGAGGTGATGGTAGCCGAAGGCGAAGGGGTTTTCGAAGCAGGCCCAGTGGTAGAGAGGCACCAGCAACAAGGCGGGTGCGGCCGCCGCGGCGAGGAGCAGTCCGCGGCGGCCGCGGGTTGGCAGGGTCAAAACCAGGAGGGCGCCGGCGGCGGGGGCGGCGGTGTATTCGCTGGCGATGGCGAGGCCGCTGCACAGGCCCGCGAGGAGGTGGCGTCCGATCCAATGCGGGCTTTCGGGGGCAGAACAACCGGCGGGGGCAGGGTGGGGGCGCGCGAGGAACAGGGGGTCGGCGACGGCCCAGAGGGCGATGGCGATCAGGCCGATGACGGCGCCGTGGGAGAACAGCATGGTGGCATAGGGGAATGGCGCGGCGCCCAGGAAGGTCACATACGCCGTCAGCAACGCGTTGCGCCGCCCGACAAGCCTGCCCAGGAACGCGAACAGGGCCACGCCGCCCAGGGCGGTGATCACGCCGACGGAGCCTGCGGTGGCGATCCACGAGGCGGCACGCCAGCCGCGGGTGGAATCGAGGGGGATCTCCAGGGCGTGGAGCAGCGCGGCGGCGGCCGCAAACGCGGGCAGCGCCAGGACGACGATTCCGGGGGCTTTGTCGCTGTAATACCTTCCATGATGCACGGCCTTGTCGCCGGTGTTTTCGTGGTGGGCGTCGATGCAGACGGTCTGATGGACCACCAGCGCGTGCAGGAGGTCCAGACGCGAGTTCTGGTTCCAGCCCATCCGCTGATGGACCGCGGTGTAGCAACAGAACAATACGCAGAAGAGCACGATCTCGGTCTTGAGTCTCATGGCGGGCTGGGGTCGGGGTTGACGACGAATCGCCGCAGGCGCCGCACATGCTCCCCCGTCAGGCCCGGGTGCCGGCCGCCGAATGCGGCGCAGGGTTCGAGGCGGGCACCCTCGTGCCCCGGGGGAACCCAGGCGGTGAAGGCGCGGGGTTGTCGGGGGCCAACGCACGCGAATGGCCTGGCCGGTGACGATGGTGGCCGCGGCGCTGTTCGAGGCGGCTTCCGGACGCGGGTGACGGTGAGGCGGCGCACATGGAGCGGTGCGGGGCGCACCCAGAGGCGGAAGTCGGCGTGCGCGTTTTGAGCGTTGCGGAACGTCGGATGGGCGATCCAGAACGCGGCCTGTTCCCAGCGTTTCGAGCCCGCCAACGGAACGGGCGGTCCCGGGCTGGCATAGGCGGCGTTGGGGATGGTGGCGGACGGGCTGGCGTCGAACTCGAGGCCGAGTTCCCCGCGGTGGTCGTCGAAGTATTCCACGTCGACAACCACGGGGCCGGCGCGGCGCCGTTTGAAGCTGGGCGCCAGGGCGAAATACATGTAGCCCAAACCGCTGCTGGTGCTGCGCATCTGGCGGCACGTCACCCCGCCGAGCGATGCCGCAAGCGTCCGGCCGTCTTCGTGGTAATAAAGGTGGCGGATGCCGTCTCCCTGCTCGAGCCCGCCCTCGCCCAGGAAAATGCTCGCGCGGTCGCGCCGCGAATAATCCGCCGCGGCGGGAGCGTGCCGGACCAGGCCCGACTGGCGCGTGACGCTCACCCGGCGCACATGCAGCGCCGGAGGCCGGACGCAAACGCGAAAATCCGAGCCCGAATGCTGGGCCTGGCAAAAGGTGGCGCCGGCGACGGGGAAGCCCGCGGTTTGCCAGAGCTGCGATCCGGCCAGGGGCACGGTCCACGGGTGGGCGGTGTAGGCGGATGCGGGGGGGTGTCCGGACTGGGAGGCGTCGAACTCGAGGCCAAGCGTTCCAGGGTGCGCGTCGAAGTAGTGGACTTCGACGATCACGTCGGCGGTGTCGGCGCGTTTGAAGGTGGGGGCGATGGTGAAATACAGGTAGCCGACGTCGCGGGATTGAAGGTTCAATCGGCGGCACGCCACTCCGCCGAGGACGGCCGGAGTGGTGAGTCCGTCCTGTTCGAAATGGGCGTGTTGCAGGCCGCCGCCGTATTCGCGCTGCGGGTCGCCCAGGGCGATGCCGACCGCATTGCTCTTCGAGAAGTCCGCGCTTTTCGGGACGGGCGGGCGGCCGCAACTGTTGCCCAGCCCGACGACCAGCCCGAGGGTTGCGGCAACCACGGCGTTGCGGACCGTTCCGGGGCACGGCGCGCGGCACCCACCGCCCGCTGTGGGCGGCTGGAGCCGGCTTGCGGGGCGTCCGGCCGGGAGATCGCTGCGGCATGCGGGTTGGGCACGGGTCAGCGGAGGGGCGCATGCGAGGGGGGCGGGTGCGGGCGGGTTCATGGGGTTCGCATGGTGGTGCGTTCGGTCAACCATTGCAGATCGCGGTCCGTGGCGGAGGTGAATCGGGGGAGCAGGGAGAGGTGGACGCCGGGGTGGAGAGGCGGCGAGGTGGTCGGCTCGATCCAGCGGTGGCGTTCCACGTGGCCGTCGGCGAACGACACGGTGCCGGCGCCGTCGTGGTAGCTGGCCGGATAATCGAGCAGGACATGGCGCGCAGTCATGTCGACGGCGAAATAACCGTCGTTGATCGAGTCTTCGCGCTCGTCCATGAACACCCAGGTGTGGGCGGGGTGGGGGATCTCATCCAGGCGGGTGAAGGTGAGCCATTCCGGGGATTGCCAGATGCCGCGGCCGTTGAGGTAGCCGTTCATCGACATGCTGCGGACCCGGCCGCTGCGGTCGCCGGGGCAGCGATAGACGTCCGGATGCAGCACATAGGTGCCGATGGACCCGAACGGGGCATACGCCGCGCCCACCAGGAGATCGGTGTTGGTGCCGTCGCTGTGGTCTCCGCTCTGCCGGGCCGTCCGCAGCCAGCCCGCGACCCAGCTGGGGTGCGCCGCGTTGCGCCCCGCCTCGGGCGTTCCGTCGTTGGGCGGCAGCTGATCGTCGTGGTCCTCGATGAACAGCATCCAGCCCGCCTGCAACTGGCGGACATTGTTCATGCACCGGGTGGCCCGCACCCGGCTGCGGGCGTGCTCAAGCGCCGGCAGCAGCAACGCCGCGAGAATCCCGACGCTCGCAAGCACGCAGATCAATTCCAGCAGAGTGAAACCACAAGGCTCCCCTCCGGGGGCCTGACTCCTCCTTTTCACGGGCCGCATGCTGCCTGAGGAAGCCTGCGCAGGTCAATGAAAATCCACAACGTTTCAAAGGCGGCGCGCATCTCAGATTTTTCCTTCTGGCTTTTCGTAATCCTAATCGTAATCGGATGTACCGGCTATTCGATCACGAGACATTGGAAGTTTACCAGGCAGCCTTGTCTTTCATCCAGTGGTTGTAGCCCATGTTGCAGAAGCTCCCCAAGTCTGTTGCTGTCACCGACCAACTGGACCGAGCCAGCACTTCGATCCCGCTCAACCTTGCCG
>JAFGQR010000084.1 GCA_016935555.1 Verrucomicrobiota bacterium | reverse complement strand
TTCCAATTATCAATTGCGCCATATCGACGGCGGTTCAAGGCCTCGATTCACGTCCGAATGTTGGAGGTGTTCCCTTCCCAGGAACCGGCGGGCCCTTGTTCGTTGCTGACGCGACTTGGGTTGACGCGCATGCGCGGCGGCGGGACGGGGGTGGAAAAATACAGGTTAGGGGGCGGGGAAGAGGGCGGCTGGGGGTTCCGAGACTGGGAGGAAACGGCCTTGGGCGAGGACGGGCTGGAATTGGCCGTTCTGCCAGCGGCGGAGGCGGTAGAGGGTGGCGAAGGTGAAATTGGGGGTGGCACAGCCCTGGCCGCCGACGAGTTCGCCGCCGCGGCGGACGTTGTCGATCATCCACGCGGGCAGACGGAGGTGATAGGGATTGCGGCGGACCTCGCCGGCGTGGAACGACAAGGCGGCGATGAGGTCTGCCAAGTCGGTTTCGCTCAATTCGACCATGAGATTGGGGTCGTCCATGGCGCCCCAGAACTCGGTTTCGACGGTGTAGGTGGCGAAGCTGTTGCCGAGATGCTTGAGGGCATCGACGACCAGGTGGTGGGTGCCGATGTGGGTGCTGTTCCAATCGCGATCGTGCGGGAAGAGGATCGCGCGCGGCTGCCGTTCCCGGATGATTTCGGCGATGCGCGCCGTGGAGCGGCGCCAGTCGTCCGGGTGGTGGGCGCGGGCTTTGGGGTTGATGCCTTCGAGTCCGTTGTCACGGGTTTGGACCAGGCCGAAGCCGATGTGGGCGCAGCAGGCGTTGAGTTCCTTCCAGCGCTCCGGCTGCCGGGGTTTGTTGCTGCCCTGCGTCACCGCCACATTCACCGCGTTCCATGCGGACTGCCGCAACAGGCGCAGCGCCAGGCCGCCAATGATGACCTCGTCGTCCGGATGGGGCGAGAAGATCAGGACTGTCGGGGCGCCGGGGGCGGGGGCGGGCGTGGCGGGGGGCGGATGGGGGAAGCCGCCCAGCGGTGCGGTTTGGGCTTCGCGCAGGCTGCGGGCGATGGAATTCACGAAGGACTGGTAAGGGTTCATAGGCAGCGGGGGTTGGATATTGGCGGGGGGCTGGGGGACGGTTTGGAGTGGCGGGACACAGGTTCGAGCATTCGGTCCGGCTAGTGCGCGCCGTCGACGACCTGGCAGAGGAGCGGATGGGCGGACCGGCCGGTGGCCTTGCGGTAGCCGTCGTCCATGGCCTCCATGAAGTCCGCCGCGCGGGGCGTGCGGACGAGGTTGATGGTGGCGCCGCCGAAGCCGCCTCCGGTGAGGCGGGCTCCGAGGCAGGCGGGGTGATGGCGGGCGAGGTCGACCAGGATATCCAGTTCGCGGCAGCTGTTGTTGAAGTGGTCGCGGGAGCTTTCGTGGCTTTGGAGCATGTATTGGCCGAACTGCTCGAAATCGCCCTCGCGCAACGCGCGCGCGCCGGACACCACGCGCTGGATCTCGCCCACGACATGCCGGGCGCAGGCGTATTCGCGTTCGGTCAGTTTGGCGCGGCCGGCCTGGAGCGCGGCCATGTCGAGGGCGCGCAGGGCGGGGGCGCCGAGTTTGCGGGCGGCGGCCTCGCAATGCCGGCGCAGCGCGTTGTATTCGCCGGCGACGAGCTCGTGTTTGACGCCGGTCTGGCACACGACCACGGCGAGGTCGCCCAGCATGGGCACGGGCTCGACGGCCAGGGTCTGGAAGTCGATTTCCATCGCATGCAAGGCGCGGCCGAACAGGGACGAGATCTGGTCCAGCAGGCCGCAGTTGACGCCCACATACTCGTTTTCCGCGGCCTGGCACAGCCGCGCGATGTCGAGTCTCTCCCGGGCCGTCAGCGGCGGCAATGCGCCGTCGGCATCCGCCTGGGGAGGCGTCGCGATGCTCGTCGGCGTCAGCGTGTAAGGGGTGAGGCGGCGGACGGCGAGGGCGGTGGCGACTTCGAGGGCGGCGGAGCTGCTCATTCCCGCGCCGAGCGGGATGGTGCCGTGGATTGCCGCGTTGAAGCCGCGCAGCGGCACGCCGCGCCGCTGGAGTTGGAGGAGCACGCCTTTTACATAATTGGCCCAGGGCGCCGCCGGGTTTTTTTCAATGGTGGACGTGGCGAAGCCTTCGCGGTTCCGGAAGGCGGAGGAAACCAGTTCGATCCGGCCGTCGGGCCTGGGGGAGGCTGCCATGAAAATGTAGCGGTCGACGGCCAGGGCGAGCACGAGGCCCTGGTTGTAATCGGTGTGGTTGCCGATGAGTTCCAGCCGGCCGGGAGCCTGCACCACGTGGGGCGGCGTGTGGCCGAAATATTCCTTGAACAGGGTGGCTACTTCGCGGGTGGACATGGACGGAGTGTGACGCTTCAGGGAAAAGTGAGACGGAACAGGCGGAGGAGGACGACAGGGTGGCGTGCTCGGCCGCGCCGGGATTGGCCGGGGCGCGCGCCGGCGCACGGGATGCCGGCGGGGCCGGGTCCGGGTTGGCAGACGGCAACACGTTGGGAGCGCATCGGGGGCGCATCATTGGCCACATTCCGACTCCTGGCAATGGGAAAGCGAGGGCCGGACCCGCGGACGGGCGTTACGGCTGTTGGATTTCCTCGGTTTCGACCCGGGCGAACAGGCCGTGGTGGAGCCTGGAGTGGCGTCGGCTGTAGCTGAAGTAAATCACCAGGCCGACCGCCATCCACAACAGCAGCCGGGCCCAGGTGTCCGGAGGCAGCCCCCACATCAGCCAGAAACAGAAAAAGGCGCCCAGGGGGCAGATCAGCCAGAACAAGGGTGTGCGGAACGGGCGGGGAATGGCGGGGTCGGTGAACCGGAGAACCATGACGCCGATGCAGACGATGGCGAAGGCGAGCAGGGTGCCGATGGAAACCAGTTCGCCGAGCAAGCCGATGGGGAAGAGGCCCGCGATGAGGGTGGCGGCGGACCCGGTGAGGAGTTGCGCGACCCAGGGCGTGCGAAACCGCGCGTGAACGGCGCCGAACGCGGGCGGCAGAAGGCCGTCTTTGGACATGGCGTAAAAGATCCGGGGCTGGCCGAGCATCATGACGAGGATGACCGACGAGAGGCCGGCGATGGCGCCGATTTTGATGATGGGCCGCAGCCAGGCGACGCCGCTGCCGAGGGAGTTGATGGCGACGGCGATGGGGTCGGGCACGTTGAGTTCCTTATAGGAGACGATGCCGGTGAGGACGAGGGAGACGACGATGTAAAGCACCGTGCAGATGGCCAGGGAGGCCAGGATGCCGACCGGCATGTCGCGCTGGGCGTTCCGGGCCTCCTGCGCGGCGGTTGAAACGGCGTCAAACCCGATGTAGGCGAAAAAAATCACCCCTGCGCCCCGCAGCACTCCGCTCCAGCCGAACCTGCCGGGCTCGAGCTGCGGCGGGACGAACGGATGCCAGTTATCGGCGTTGATGTAGGCGGCGCCCACGGCGATGAAGGCGAGGATGACGGCGAGTTTGATGGCGACGATGACGTTATTGAAGGAGGCGGACTCCTTGATGCCCAGCACGAGGAGGAAGGTGATGACAGCCACGATGACCATCGCGGGCACGTTCAACACCGCGCCCGAACTGGTCCAGCCCTCGGTGAAGAGCCGCCAGATGTTCCAACCCGCGTCGGCCGGCGCCGCGTGGTTGTAGGGGGCGGACGTGAAGGCTGCGGGGATGTGGATGCCGAGGTCGTGGAGGAACGACACCACGTAGCCGGACCAGCCGACGGCCACGGTCGAGGCGGCGAAGAGGTATTCGAGGATCAGGTCCCAGCCGATGATCCAGGCGATCAACTCCCCCAGGGTGGCATACCCGTAGGTGTAGGCCGAGCCCGAGATGGGAATCATGGCCGAGAACTCCGCGTAACACAGCCCGGCAAAGCCGCACGCCATCCCCGCCAGGATGAACGAATACACAATCGCCGGCCCGGCATACTGGGCCGCCGCCTGGCCCGTCAGCACGAAAATGCCCGCGCCGACAATGGCGCCGATCCCCAGGGCGATCAGGTTCAACGGCCCCAGAACCCGGTGCAGCCGCTGGTCACGGTGGGCTTCGGCCTGAAGATCGATGACGCTGCGGCGTCGAAAAAGTCGTTTCATGTCGTTGTTCGCTGGGGCCTCCCGTCGTTCCGGCCGCCGGCAGCGGCGCTGGATCCGGACCCGTTGCTCGCGCTTATTGGCCAGAGCCCCTCCCGCGAAGTCAATCCCAAAGGCGCCCAAACCTCACCGGAGTCGCGACAGCGACTTTGCGTTGACGCGCGGGCTGGCCGTTGGCCTGCAGCGTGCGGGGCGGGGAGGGGGATGAACCACAAACAACGCATAGAACACAAAGAAACGCCGGAAGATGCAGGCGCGATAGCGGGGGGCGGGGCACAGGGCGTGAAGAGCGGATCGGTTCTTTGTGTTCTTTGTGTTCTTTGTGGTTTGTTCAATCCCGGTCTCGGTCCTGGGCGACCACGACGA
>JAFGQR010000083.1 GCA_016935555.1 Verrucomicrobiota bacterium | reverse complement strand
CGTCGGCGTCGTGCGCCGAAAAAGCTTATTGACTTGAGGTTGCGGTTTGATAGCTTTTGCGTTCCTTTTGATGGTTTGCAAATGAAGACACTCGTTCCCAAAGTCAATTTGGACCAGCGCAAGTGGCATGTGATCAATGCCGAGGGGGCCGTTCTGGGGCGCCTGGCCACGCTCATTGCCGACACGCTCCGCGGCAAAAACAAGCCCCTCTACACACCCCACTTGGACACGGGCGATTTCGTGATCGTGATCAATGCCGAAAAGGTGCGGCTCACCGGCAAAAAGGAAACCGCCAAGTCCTACATGACTTACTCTGGCTGGAAGGGAGGCGAGAAATATCGCACGGTGGCGCAGCAGCGCCAGCGCCACCCCGAACGCATCATTCTGCACGCCGTCAAGGGCATGATCCCCAAGAACCGGCTCGGCCGCGTGCTGCTGACCAAGTTGAAGGTCTACAAGGGGCCCGACCATCCCCACGCCGCCCAACGTCCCGAGCCCTTGAAACTCGCCGAATAACGCCGCCCCACCCCAACGCCCTCCACCCAACCATGGAAACCCCCACGAACCACATGGGCACAGGCCGCCGCAAAACCGCCGTCGCCCGCGTTCGCCTGACCACCGGCAACGGCAAGATCGTGATCAATGGACAGCCTTTCGACAATTACTTCGTGACCGAGACGCTGCGCACGCATGCCTCCCAGCCCCTGCTGACCACCGACACCCTCAGCAAACTCGACATCCAGGTCAATGTCAGCGGCGGCGGCCCCAACGGCCAGGCCGGCGCCGTCAGCCACGGCATCGCCCGCGCCTTGGTCGCCATGGACGCCAACCTGCGCCCCACCCTGAAGGCGGGCGGGTTTCTCACCCGCGACCCCCGCATGAAGGAACGCAAAAAATACGGCCAGCCCGGCGCCCGCAAACGCTACCAGTTCAGCAAACGGTAGCCGCCCATCCCCCCCCTCCAGGAAACCCTCTTCCCCAGACCGGAGCCAGAGCAACTGCCTCCAAGGCCAGACTCCGTCGCGTCGGCGTCCCCATGACACGCCGACGCAAGACCGCGGGACGTTTCCAGCAATCCGAGGCAATCGCCCTCTGACCCGTCAGCGCCTCTGCCCCAACGACTGCGTAATGCAACTGGGCCGGGCCCGCCCCTGACAAATACGCCGCAGCCCCACCCCGGCCACCACCCCCGTCACCACCAGCAAACCGACTCCGGCCAAGAACCACGTCCGCGTCTTCAATTCCGACAACGCCGGCCTTGGCCCGGACCCGGACGCCAAGGGCGGTCCGGTTGGGTGCTGGGGCGCCCATGCCACCCTCTCGCGGGCCGCAACGGGTATGTCCACCGCCGCGAGGGGAACCCTTGCGGAGGCGGACGCGTGATGAGCGGGCGTGGCGATTCGGGGCGCCTCGCGAACGGGGGCGACGTTGGTGAGCGCCTGCGGCAGGGGGTTTGCCGCCGCCGCCACATGCTGCGTGGGCCCCGCCCCCAACGCCACCGCCGCGGCGGCCGCACCACCGGCGACCGCCGCCACCGGGGCCGCCGCCGGGGCCGCCGCCGGGGCCGCCACTGGCGGTTTCGGCAGGGACGGGGTATTGGTGGTGACGCTGCCGGCTTTCGCGTTGCGTATCTCGATGATTTGCCGGCGCACTGGTTTCTTGGGCGTCGCGCCACGCTGCGCCTCGGTGACGGGTTGCACCGGAGCCGGTTTCGGTCCGGGGGCGGCGGCGATCGGCGCGGGTGACGGGTCGGGCGTGGGGCGGGCAGGGGCTGGAGGCTGGGGCGGGTCCGGTTTTTTCTCTGGCGGGGGGAGGAGCAGGATGGGGCTTCCGGCGACGTGGACCGAGGCGCTGACGATATTGCCCTGCTGGGCGATGAGGGCTGTGATCCAGGGCTGCTGCGCTTTGCGCTGCTGGGCCGCCCAGTAGGCGTAAGCCAGCTGCAGTTCGACGTCGAATGGCGTGCCGCTGATTTGGGTGACGCTGTCGGAAACGATCAGAACCGTCACCTCCTTCACGGCGGCGATCACGCTGGTCACTTTTTGCATGAGCGGGGCCACCTGCGCCTGGCCGCGGTAGCGCCGGCCGCCGAGGAACTTGGCGGCGTGGCTGGCCAGTTCCATCGCCTGTGCCGGCCGCCATTGCCGCATCGGATAGATGCCCGTGTGCGGCTGGTCACTGAACGTCCACAAGCCGTAGGTGTCCCCGGACTTCATCTGCCGGTAGAACCCGGTGGAGATCATGTCGAACACCGCCTGGCGGCCGGGCCGCGCGAGTGTCCGGGCGGCACTGGAGGTTTCGATCACGAAGAGAAAACGATTGCCCTCCTGGGCGGGAGGCGCAACGAGCGCGGCCATGACACCCGCTGGCAGGCAGGCCCAAACTCCGATCACGCGGGACAGCCATTTCCATTTCATAGGACCACCCCCGCCTGCGAGCGTTTTTCGCGCCAACACGGGATTGACTTTCGCACATTCCGTCCAATGTTTGGCTTATGCCGCTTTACGAATACGAACATTGCGACGGAAAGTGCAAGATCTGCGGCGGCAGGTTCACATTGCTCCGGCCCGTCAACGCCCCCGAGCTGACCCATTGCCCCCTTTGCAAAGCCCCCGTCCGCAGAGTCCTCTCCAGCTTCAATACCCCCAACTTCCTTAAGCCGCTTTCCGTCAGCGACGCCAAAAAGGCCGGGTTCACCGTGCTCAAACGCCTTGGCAAAGGCGAATACGAGCGGCAATGAGCGGTCGCAACCGCCCTGTGGAAACCGCTTGCGCACGCCGCCGGCCGGGGGTGGCGGACCGTTGAACGGGGCAAGGTCTTCCGGCGAAGGGCCGGCGCCATGGCCGGTTTCAGGCCCGACCCTCACCGCCCCATCCTCAACGCCAGTCCCCACGCCACCAGGGCCAGTCCCAGGCAGATCGCCGCCGCGATCCGCTGCGTCCACCGGCTCTGGCGCCTCTGGGGCGGCAGACGCACGATCGCACCGCCCAGCGCGAGGCCGCTCAAGAACCCGCCCACGTGGGCCACCACGTCGGTTTGCGGATGCGGGCTGAGTCCGAGCAACACGAGCAGCAGCACCCCCCCCAGCAGCCCGCGCACAACCAGCGGCTTGCCCCTCCCGCCGGCCCGCCAGGAATCGAGCGACGGCGCCGTCAACAGCCCCAACGCCCCCAGCACCATGCCCGACGCCCCCAAGCCGCGATGCGCGGCGTCATACAGCAGCAGCCCGGCAAGGTTGCCGCCGACTCCGGCCGCGCACGCGCCCAGCATGGCCAGCCCGGGGCCGAACATGCCCATCGCCAGCCCCAGCAGCACAAACCCCGTGGTCAGGTTCGCCGACAAATGCGCCAGATCCCCGTGAAGCGTCACCGCCGTGATCAGCCGCCACCATTCCCCCGCGCGCACCGCCTGCCCGTCCATCATGCCCGCCGCGCGCAGATGCCCCCATTGCGCCGCGTCCAGAACATGCAACGCCACCAGCACCACGACCCACGCCCCGCTCCGCGGATCAAACACCAACTCCGTCCCAGGCACCGCGCGCAGCCAGCGGCGAGCGCGGTTTTCCAGGCGGTATTCACGCAGCGAGTCCAGGGCGCGCCGGTGATCGCTCGCCGCCACCGTGAGATGCCAGCCGCGGTCGTCGTCGGGCGCGCCGATGGCCGTTTCGATCCCCTGGCTCGCCAAGACCAGGCTCCAGTCCATCGCCTGGCGCCTCGACCGCGCCGGAATCGTGGCATCCGTCCCGTCATTCATCCGCCCAAGACATACCATGCCGCAGCCGTCCCGGCCAGAATCCTCCCCCGCGCAAGACCGTTCCCCACAGATGCGTCGGGTGCGCCGAAACGCCGGGAGCACCCGGGGATTGTGATGGATCCGGTCCCGGCGGTGGGGACGGGGGATTTGCGCGGGGCGGCGATGCGAATTAGGGTGGGGCAGGACCGGAGCTTGCCGATGACTTTAAGTAGAGATGAAAGTGATCCGACCCAATTGTCGGGTTCAGTTCACGGCGGAAGATCTTGAGTTCATCCTGAGCGTGCTGGGTCCGGTCGGACGTCAGGCGGACAGCCTGTGGGCCCTGCTGGCGGACGAGGACTCGCGCGACCTGATCCTGGACAATCCGCAGCTTTTCCAGGCGGTGCTCGAGCGCCGGAACTGCCTGCGCATTTCAACCCGTTTTTACTTCTACATTCTCGTCCGGCAGGTGCTCCGCCGCAACGGCATCCCCGACCGCCACGTCGCGGATTACGTCTCCGAACTGCTGGCCGAGTTCTCCCAGGCCGAGAACCTCCGGTGCCGGCTCCCCGGGGCCGCCCAGCCGCTGGACTATGTCGTCGACCTGCTCGCCGCGCTCCAGACGGCCGACGACACCACCACGTTCCACCTCCGCGCCCACATCGGCAACCATTCGCTCTTCATGACGGGCATCTTCCCCGATCGCATCCGCCATCGCGTCGAAACCCGCGCCGCGCCCGGCCTGAGCTACTATGAATCCGTGGGCCGCGAAAACTACCGGCTCGCCAGCGACCACCGCCTCGCCCGGCATTACGATCTGGCCGACGTGTTCAGCACCCTGGCCGACCGCTTTCAAACCACGCGCCAGGCCCTGAACGACCTGGGAGACCGGCTTCTGATGCTCGGCGACCCCGCCTCCCCGGCTTATGCGCTGCTCGAGGCGGCATGGCCGCCATCCCCGGACTGAAGGGTCCCTACCGCTGACTTTCCATCACCGTCACGGACCGGAGCGTCGCATGGAGGATGTGGCCGTGCTTCTTGCACCGGATGATCACCGTCACCGGGTCCGCCCCCGCGCTCCCCGGGAAACGCATGTCGTAGCTGCCCTTCTCAAAATCCACCCCATGCCACTCCGCCGCCTTCGCCACCGGAGTGTCCCGGTCGCCCGGACACGCCAGCGCGCCCGGATCGCCCACATACGCCCTCAAACACGATGCGTTCGTCGGCAGACGCCCGCCGTGATCCAGTGCCCACATCTGAACCGCCAATCCCAAATACTCCAGCCGGCTCCGGCAAGCATGCGCGCCGTTCGCGGAGGGTCGGGCGCTCGCACCGGCGTTCGTCCTGCCCGGGGCGGCCCCGGACCCGTTGGCGCCGGCCGCCGGCCGCAGGAGGAGGGCCGCAGCAGCAGCCACCCCCAGCAACCCCACCACCCCCGCCAGCAGCGGCCACCGCCACCGGCGCCAGCGGGCGCGGCGCGATGGCACATAGGCCGCATGCAGACACCGCGGATGGTACCGCACCGGCACCTTGTCCCCCGCCCGCAATCCCGGCCCCAAGTCACCCCGACGCGGTTCGTGCGCACACACCACCCCCTCCGCCCGGGTATACACCACGACCGCGCGTCCCGTGCCGCCGGCATCGTCCGACCGGAGTTCGACCGTTCCCCATGCCCTGCGGTATCGCCGCAAGTTCAACGCGCCGGCGGCCGCCAGGAAACACCCGGCCACACCCAGCGACAGGGGCGCCAGGGGCAACGCATGACGCGCCAGCACCTTCAGTCGGCGGCCTGCCTGCACCGAGCGCAGCCGGGCCTTCCATGCCTCGAACCTGGCCAAAACAAGAGCCGTGGCGCGCGATCGGGCGTCGCCTGCCGCCCGGCGCCGGTCGGCTGAAGCCGGGCGGTCGGGCGGCAGGGCGGCCGTTGGCGCGGCGGCGGGGGGTGGGTCGGCGGCACGTGCCGCCCTCAGAGCGTCGAGGGTTTCCCGGCTGGGGACTGCATTGGTGATCTCGTGCGAGAAGTCCGATTCCAATCCGGAGCCGTTGACCGCCGTGATCGCGAAGTACCATGTCACGCCCTCCCGGAGGCCATGGACGGTGGCTGTGGTCACGTTCCCGACGTTGGTGCTGTGGGGATAGCACCGGCTTTCGGTGCCGTAGTAAACAATGTAGCCCCGCACGTCCGGCTCCGGGTTGGGGTCCCAGGCCAGTGTCACGCTCTGGTCCGGCCAAGCCCGGCCCCCCACAGCCAGCGACGCAGCCACGACAAGCGCCAAGCGTTTCACACAACACAGGCTAGGCCGTCCGCAGCCTCTGGCAATGCCAATCCCGCAAGCCGCGATGCCAGGCATGCCGCTCACCGGGCCGGCGGGTGGCCGGCGTGGCGCGCGCGATTCCCGGCAAGCGGCGTTCGGCACCGTAGCGGTCAGGCCGCCAACAGCCCGCGGCGGGAGGCGCGGTGGAGTGCGGGGAAGCGGCGCGGGCGGGTGGGACTGATTCTTTTTCAACAAAAGGATTGGCAAGACGGGCCGCGCTCGTATGGTGGGTCGCGCGAAAAAACCGCAGTGAACCCTTTTGCCAAACGCATGCCAACACAGACCCGAACGTCACGCTACCGCGAGGACCTGTCCGAAATGCCCGACTGGTTGAAAAAGAAAAAATGCCCGCACCGGGCGAAACTGCTGTCCGGACAGCGCATCCTGCCGAGGAACGTGACTGGCAAGGAAACGCTGGCGCAGCTGATTGACGAGACCTTTCTGGCCTACAACGCGGCGCGTCTCAAGGAAGGCTGCCGGCTGTTCACGCGGAAGATGCTGCAGCCGGACGTGACTGTTGGGATGAGCCTTTCGGGAGCGCTGACTCCCGCCGGCCTGGGCTGTTCCAGCATCGTGCCGCTCATCAAGGCCGGGTTCGTCGATTGGATCGTCTCCACGGGCGCCATTCTGTATCACGACATGCACTTTGCGCTCAACTACCCCGTGCGCGTCGGCAGCTTCAAGCTGGACGACACGGTGCTGCGGGAGAACGACATCGTCCGGATCTACGATGTCCTGCTGGGCTACAGCGATTGCCTCATGGCCACCGACGACATCCTGCGCGACATCCTCGTCCAACCGGAGTTCCAGAAGGAAATGGGCACCGCGGAGTTGCATCACCTCCTCGGACACTACTGCGCCGAATGGGAACGCAAAGCCGGGCTCAAGGACGTGTCCGTGCTCGCCGCCGCCTACCGCGCCGGCGTGCCCTGCTACACGTCGTCCCCCGGCGACTCCACCATCGGCATGAACGTCGCCGGCGTGGAACTGCGGGGCAACAAGCTGCGCATCAACCCCTCCATCGATGTCAACGAAACCACCGCGTTCGTCCTCGCCGCCAAACGGGCCGGCGGCAAGAGCGCCGTGGTCCTGTGGGGCGGCGGCAGCCCGAAGAACTTCATGCTCCAAACCGAACCGCAAATCCAGGAGGTCCTCCGCATCAAGGAATACGGGCAGGATTACTTCCTGCAAGTCACCGACGCGCGGCCCGACACCGGCGGCCTTTCGGGCGCGACGCCCAGCGAAGCCGTCAGCTGGGGCAAGGTCGACCCCGACCGGCTTCCCGACGCGGTGGTGTGCTACACGGACACGACCATGGCGATGCCGCTTCTCACGCATTACGCGCTGGCCACGCACAAGCCCCGCAAGTTGAAGCGCCTGTATGATCAGCGGCAGAAACTGGTCCAAGCCCTCACCCGCGAATACTTCCAGCACAACCGCGTCACCATGATCGACGGCTCGACCCCGCCCCCTCGCCAGAATCCCCGGCGGCCAAGGCCTCCATCCGCGCCATGAGCCGCGCGTGCATCAGCCCCCGCCAGCAGTTCAGAAGAATGAACACGGCGAGGATCACGATCCACACCGATCCCAGCCACAGGGCGAACAGCATCAAACCCGCGACGCCGATGAACCCCGCCAGCGAACTCACCATGAGGCTGCGCGCGGGTCCCAGGAAGAACCACAGGATCGCACGCAGGATCTGGCCGCCGTCGAGCGGATAGATGGGCAGCAGATTGAAGATCAACAGGACCAGGTTGATCACGCACAGGGCCTGCAGCAGGTTGTGCGCGTTGCCCAGCGCCCCCCCCGGCCCCATCGCCCGAATCCACAGCCACGCCACCCCCAACACCGGCACCAGCACCAGGTTCACCAGCGGCCCCGCCGCAATGGACCACAGCGTCGCGCCGGGCCTGTGCGGAGGCGCCACGTAGGCCACGCCCCCCAGCGGCCACAGCACAATCAGATCCGCCCGCCCGCCGACCTGCCGGCACGCCAGCGCATGGCCAAACTCGTGCATCAACACGATCCCGAAAAGCGCGAGGTATTCCGCCAGGTTCCAGAACCACGAGGAGTAGGACGCCGCGCGCTCGCTGATGGAGTAGGCCGCGACCAGGAACCACGACCAGTGCAGATACACCTCGATGCCGGCGAGTCGAAACAGATGAAAGGATCCCTGTTGGGTCGGCGTCATGGCGGCACCTTTACTCCCGTTCCCGCGCCGACACAAGCGCATTCAACCCCGGAAACCCCGCGCCGGGCATGTGCCGTGCGCTACCGGGCTTCGCGCCTGGCCGCCATGCTGCCGCCGGGCGTGGACGCGTGGCGCAGCGGGGACAGTTGCTGGGTATAGAGCCGGATGCCTTTGAGCAGGTCGATGGCGCGGTCCAGTTGCCGGTCGCGCGCGTTGCGGACCGCCTCCTGTTCGGCGGGTTCGAGCGCTTCGAGGCCGCCGGGCACGCGTTGCATGAGCACGTAGCGCATCTCCTCGTCGGACATGGGCACGACGATGTCGGGCGTGATGCCGCGTTCGTGGATGACCTTGTGGCTCGGGGTGTAATACTTGGCGGTCGTCAGCCGCAATGCCGAACCGTCCGGCAGCGGCAAAATGCTCTGCACGGAACCCTTCCCGAAGGTTCGCTCGCCCAGAATCACGGCGCGGCTGACCCCGCGCTGCGTCGTGTCCTGCAAACAGCCTGCCACGATTTCCGACGCGCTGGCGCTCCCGTTGTTCACCAGCACCACCAGGGGCAGGTTCAAATGTTTGTGGCGCGATTCCGCGTAATACTTGGAGTGCGGATGGCCCGTGCGGCCCTCGGTGGTCACCACCAGCTGTTCGTGCGGCAGAAACTTGTCGCACACCTTCACCGCGGAATCGAGGAGGCCCCCGGGATTGTCGCGCAGATCCAGAATGAGCGACTGCATGCCCTGGCCTTCGAGCTTGCGCAGCGCCTCCTCCAAATCGTCGCCCGTCTGCTCCCCGAATTGCACCAGCCGGACATAGCCGATCTTGTCCTCGCCCAGCCGGAACTCGCGCCGCCCCTGGAGATCCTTGACGGTGTCGATCTTGATCTGCGCGCGGACAAGCTTGAATTCCTTGATCTTGCCGTCCGACGGGCGGTGAATCGTCATCCGCACCTCGGTGCCGGGCCGGCCGCGCAGGCGCTGGACCGCATCCTGCAAGCTGAGCTTCTCGGCGCTCTTGCCGTCGATCTTGATGATCCGATCGCCGCTCAGAATCCCCGCCTTGAATCCCGGCGTGTCTTCCATCGGCGCCACCACGGTCAGATATTGGTCCTTCATCGAGATGACGATGCCCACCCCCCCAAACTCCCCCTGCGTGTCGTTCTTCAGATCGTCGTATTTCACGGGCTCCATGAATTCGCTGTGCGGATCCAGCGAGCTGAGCATCCCCTTGAGCGCCCCGTAAATCAGCTCCTGATACGTCAGGCTGTCCCCATCCACGTGGTCCTGTCGCACCCGGTCCAGCACCGTCGTGAACAGCTTCAAATTCGGATAGGGCTCGTCCTGATCCGCCCCCTGCGCGGCTGCGAAGTAGATCTGGGCGCCCACCAGGAGGTTCACCCCCAGCGCGGCCGCCAACAAGCCGTAGAAAAGCCGACGTTTCATAAACTCCAGCGTCAAACAGCTCTTAACCTAATGCCCGTGACCCCCCTTGGCAAGGCCACGCGTGAACCGGAAGCCTTCCCTCCTCACGCGTCAAGGGCTACCCCCGGCCGCCAAAGCCGGATAAAACGGCGGCGCCAGGCCGATCTCCGTCCCCAAAAACCGCCCCGGATGCCGGGCTGCCGCCTGTGCCGCGGACGCCCTCGCGGCGGCTTCCTGCTCGGGAGTGACAAAGAAGATCGCCGAGCGGTCGGGATCGCCCTCGTCCGGACCCGTGCGGCGCGGCCGGCACGCATCGTGGCATTCCCAGAACACCGCCAGCAGGCGCTCGAGCGGCACCTGCCCGGGATCATACTCGACCTCGATCACCTCCGCGTGCCCGGTCCGGCCCGACGCCACCTCCCGGCGGGTCGGATGCCTCGTGTGGCCGCCCGCATACCCGGGCCGCGCCGCCGTGACGCCGGCCACCTTCCGCAACGCCTCCGCCGCAGCCCCGGAACCGCCCGCGCCCAGCAGGATCCGGGCGCACTCCGGCTTGGCGGCAGGCCGCTCGTGGAAGGCGAGCGCATCCGAGTTGATGCAATACCGCAGGCCGGCCGGCGGGGGGCCGTCGCGAAACACGTGCCCCAGGTGCGACCCGCACCGCGCGCAGTGGACTTCCGTCCGCACCATGCCGTGGCTGGTGTCGCGCGTCTCGCCGATGTTCTCGCGGGCGGCGGGCTGGAAAAAACTGGGCCAGCCGGTGCCGGAATCGAACTTGGCGTCGGAGCGGAACAGCGGCAGGCCGCAGCCGATGCACGCGTAGACGCCGGTCTTGTGGTGGTCGTGGAACACGCCGCAGAAGGCGCGCTCCGTGCCTTGGGTGCGGGTGATGCGGTATTGGCTGGCGGTGAGCTGCGCGCGCCAGGCGGCGTCGGACCTGACCACGGCGGGCACGCGCAGGGGTTCGGTGAGGCGGCCGGCGGCGTCGAGCAGGCGGACTGTGACGGTCGGTGGGAGCATGGGCGGGGTGGAAGAGCGGGTGGGAAGCAGGACGCCACCCAGCAACAGGGCTGAGCCAACAAGCGCCAACACAGCGGATCGCGTCCACATCGTGGCGCCCAATGTGTGCCCCCGGCGCCCAAAATGCAAACGCGGCCGGCCCCACGCCGCCCACCAACGCCCCTCCCCCGGCATTCGCGTCCCTCTCCGTGCGCTCCCCGTTGGAACGACCCGGGCGGCCCGCGCCCGCCAGCGATCCGCCAGGCACCCGCCACGCCCCAAGCCCGCATTTATCATTCCATGGGAGACGCGGCATGGGTTAGGGTCACGGGCATGACGCATCCTCGTTCGCACGTTGTCCTGGCCTTTTTCCTGGTTGCCGCCGGCAGCCCGGCGGCGGTTCCCTGGCACCCGCCGTTTTACCTTGGCAACGGCGGTTACTGGCGCCAGCGGGTGGCCCTCACCCTGACCAACCCGGCGGCCGAACCGGTCGCGGGCGAGCCGGTGAGCCTTGCGCTGCCCGGATTGGAGGGCGCGCGTGTCGAGTCGCTGCGGGCATGCCGCGCCGACGGGATCGAGCTGCTCTACGACCTGCGCGACGCCCGGGGCCATCCCAAGCGCCGTGGCACCCTCGCAGCCGGCGACGTTCTCCGCCTGCCGGCCGAATGCGCCGGGCGCGGCACCGCCACCCTGTTCGTGTATGCCGGCAATCCGCTGGCCGGCGCCGTGCCGGAGTTTCTGCCGGGCGGATTCGTCAATGGCGGGTTCGAGTCCGGAGACGATTCGCCGGCCGGCTGGGAGCGCGCGCACGAGGACGACCGGCATCGCCTCGCGTGGGACGAATCCGGCGGGCGCGGGAACAGTCGTGCGGTCAGGGCCGAGGTGGAACCGGGCGCGCCGGCCAGCTGGGTGCAATGGCAGCAGTCGGCTCTTCCGGTGAAGGCGGGCCGCCGCTACGCCGTGCGCGGCTGGGTGCGGGCGGAGGACGTCAGGGGCACCGCGGGGTGGTATGTGCACGTGCACGGCGAGCGGCCGCAGCTGATCAACCAGACGCTCAACGCCGGCCAGGGCACGTTTGGCTGGAAACAGGTCGCCACCTCGTTCGTTGCCCCCACCAACGCGCGCACCGCCACCCTCGGCACCGTCCTGCACGGCACCGGCCGCGCGTGGTTCGACGACGCGGCGTTTGTCGAGACGGACGGGCCTGCGGCTCTCCCGGTCTCGGCGGGCGCCCTCGAGCGGCTCGCACTCGACACCGGCGACCCGGTCTTTCCCGAGCAAGGGTCGGACTTTTTGAATCGCGCCGAGATCGTCGTGCGCAATGTCGACACCCAACCCGTCGCTCCGGCGCTGGTGCGGGTGAACCTGGGCGCGGCCCTGGCGCGGCTGCCAGGCGTGCCCCGAAACACCCCGGTGCGGGTGCGGTCCGGCGCCGGCCACGGCCCCCCCGCCTATCGCCTGGCCTCGGAAGGCGATTTGCTGATTGCTGTGGACCTGCCGCCGCGCTCGGAACGGCGGTTCCACATCGGCTTCCCGCCGGCCGCTACGCCCGGAGCAGCAACCGTGTCGCCCGACGAGTCGCGGCTGCTGGAAAGCCCAGCCAACCTCGCCACCAACGCCAGCTTCGAACACGGCACCCCCGCGCCCGACGGCTTCACCCCGCCCCGCTTCGCCGGCGCCACCCGCGGATCCGCCGGGTTCAGTTCGGACGCGCGTTTTGGAGGGCGGAGTCTTGAGATGACCGTGCGCGACAATCCGCGCGCCGAATGGGTGGGTTGGCATTCCGCGCCGATCGCCGTGAAGCCCGGCGCCAGCTACCTGCTCAGCGGCTGGTTGAAAGGCGTCGGCCTCAAAGCGTCGGCGACGCTCCACGCGCACTTCCATGATGCCCGGGGCGCCCTCTGCGCGTCCGGTGCGATGACCAGCACCGGCCCGGCCATCAGCGGCGACGCCGATTGGTCCCCTACGCGCGGCTTTTTGGTGGCGCCGCCCGACGCGGCCACGATCCGCCTGCACCTGACCCTGAGCACCGAGGGCACCTTGCGTCACGACGGCCTCATCCTGTGCGAGGTGCTCGACGGCCACCTCGAACGCGTCTTCAGCGCCGCAGCCGGCGCCCCCCCGCCGGGCGCTCCCCTGCACGTCTGGGAGGTCAATCCCCTGGTGAAAGTGTTCCCGGACACGCCGCCCCAGACCGCGTCGCGCGGCGTCCGCGTCGAGCTGGGCCGCAACGAATTCGAACCCGTCCAGCTCGCCGTGCGTGAACCTTTCGGGGTCGCGGTGCGCGGCATCGCGCTGGTGGTGTCGCCGCTGACCAACCGCGCCGGCGCGGCGCTGCCGCCGGTGAAAACGGAGCGGGTGGGCTTCGTGCCGGTGGATCATCCGAGCGGCTACTACAGGACCGATGTGCCCGAGTGGTGCCGCAAAGTGCCGCGCGGCAGCGGCGCCACCGACGGCTGGGCCGGCGAATGGCCCGACCCGCTCGTGCCGTGCGACCAGTTCGACCTGGCCCCCCACCGCACCCAGCCCCTCTGGCTCACCGTCCGCACCCCGCACCACGCCGAGCCGGGCGAATACCTCGGCACCATCACGCTCCGCACCCCAAACACACCGGCCCTTACCCTGCCTCTCTCCGTGCAGGTCCTGCCTTTTACCCTCCCCCACCAGACCCGCCTCCGCGCCATCTACGATTTCCGCCGCGGCCCGGGCGGCTGGCACGGCCCCGACGGCGCGTCGGACCCGGAGCGGGCCAAGTGGCTCCGGTTCATCGCCGAGCACCGGCTGGGCATCGACGGCATCGAGCCGCCTCCGAAATTTGCGTTGCGGGACGGGCAGGTGACGATGGACGCGGCCGGGTTCGACGCGACGGCGCGGTTATGTTTCGACGAGTTGGGCATGAACGTGAGCTACACCCCCTGGTTCTTTTACATGTTCGGCTGGGCTTACCCGCCAAAAAAACTCTTCGGCTTCGAACCTTTCACCCCGGAATGGACCCGCGCCTTCCGCCAAGCCTACCAGCTTTTCACCGATCACCTCCGGGAAAAAGGCTGGCACGACAAGTTCGTGTATTACATCTCCGACGAACCTCATTTCCACCACCCGTTCGTCGTCGACCAGATGAGCCGGCTCTGCGCCCTGATCCACAGCGTGGACCGCCAGATCCCCGTCTACTCAAGCACATGGCGCCATTGCGCCCCCTGGGACGACGCCCTCGACCTGTGGGGCGTCGGCCAATACGGCTGCTTCCCCGTCGCCGAGATGCGCCGGCTGCGCCAGGCCGGCAAACAGATCTGGTTCACCTGCGACGGCCAGCAAGCCACCGACACGCCTTACCTCGCCACCGAACGGATGCTGCCTTATTACTGCTGGAAATACGGCGCCACCGGATTCGAGTTCTGGGGCATCTCCTGGTGGACCCACAACCCCTGGACCCTCGGCTGGCACCAATACATCCGCCAAAGCGACGACGGAAAACGCCACTACTGGATCCGCTACCCCAACGGCGACGGCTACCTCGCCTACCCGGGACAACCCGTGGGCGTCGACGGCCCTGTCAGCACCATCCGACTCGAACAAGTGCGCGAGGGCCTCGAGGATTTCGAGGTGCTCACCCTGCTCGCCCAGGCCGCCGCCAAGGCAAGGGCCAAAGGCCAACCCACAGACGCCGCCGACCACGCCCTCGCAATGGCACACGACCTCGTCACCATCCCCAACACCGGCGGCTTGCGCTCAACCGCCATCCTGCCCGACCCCGACCGGTTGCCCGCCGCACGCCGGGCGGTGAACGCCGCGCTCGCAGCCCTGATGCGCTAGCCCGCATTTCTCACCGCCCTGTGAGAAATGCGCCCCAAGGGCCGCAGAGCGGGGCTAACCCCGCCCGAGCGCCAAAGCACTCTGTGGCGAGCTCAGTCGGCCCATAGAACGCCGGGCGGCCCGCCTCGCCCCCCCACACATGCCGGCGTCCCGGCGTCCCGGCTTGCCACGGGGACGTTTTGCCCCATACTCGCCCCGATGACTCCACCCCCCATTCGCGTGGCCGTGACCGGCGCGGCCGGGCAGATCGGCTACGCGCTCGTGTTCCGCATCGCCTCCGGCGCGCTCTTCGGCCCCGACCAGCCCGTCATCCTGCACCTCATCGACATCGAACCCGCGCTGCGCGCGCTCGATGGCGTGGTGATGGAATTGGAAGACTGCGCCTTCCCGCTGGTGCGCGGTGTGACGCCCACGGCGGGTCTGGACGAGGGATTCCGAGGGGTGAACTGGGCGCTGCTGCTTGGCAGCGTCCCCCGCAAGGCCGGCATGGAACGGAAGGATTTGCTCGGCACCAACGGCAGGATCTTTGTCGGCCAGGGGCGCGCCATCCAGGACCACGCCGCGGCGGACGTGCGCGTGCTGGTGGTGGGCAACCCCTGCAACACCAACTGCCTCATCGCCATGCACAACGCCCCCCGCGTGCCCCGCGACCGGTTCTTTGCCATGACACGCCTCGACGAGAACCGCGCCAAAGCCCAGCTCGCCCGAAAAGCCGCCGTCCCCGCCCCCGCCGTCACCAACGTCGCCATCTGGGGCAACCACTCCGCCACCCAATACCCGGATTTTACCCACGCCCACATCCAGGGCCGCCCGGCGCCGGAGGTGATCCGTGACCGCGCCTGGCTCGAGGGCCAGTTCATCGCCACCGTCCAACAGCGCGGCGCCGCCATCCTCAGAACCCGCGGCCTCTCCAGCGCCGCCAGCGCCGCCCACGCCGTCGTCGATACCGTCCACGCCCTCGTCACCCCCACGCCCGCCGGCGACTGGCACAGCGTGGCGGTGTGTTCGGACGGCAGCTACGGCGTCGACGCCGGCTTGATCAGCTCGTTCCCCGTGCGCAGCAACGGCGCGGCCTGGACGATCGTGCCCGGCCTGCCCATCGACGAATTCAGCCGGGCTAGAATCGACGCAAGCGTTGCCGAGTTGAGGGAAGAACGCGCCTTGGTGCGGGAATACATGCCCCGCTGATCGGGCCGCGGATGCCGCGCGCGCCATGGGGCAGCCGCGCCTCCGGCGCCGATAGCGCTCGAAAGCCCCAGGATGACGGCATAGAGTGGACGCCATGAACCTGGAACTGTTCGACCGGATGGAGGCTCCCGAACTGCGGCGCTACCTCGAATTCCTGCTGTGGCACTACCGGGTCGTGGACGCCTTCTGGTTCCTCTACGTCACCGAACGCATCGATCAGCCCACCGCCGAGCGCATCAACGAGCAAGTCTGGGCCCGCGTGTCCGGCATGGCCGCAAAAGACCTCAGGGCGCGTTTCAATATCACCGAAAAGGGACTCACCGGTTTCGTCAAGACGCTCCGCCATTTCCCCTGGTGCCTGCTCATTGACTACCACATCGATGAGCGCCCCGATGAAGTCATCCTCTCCGTCCCCTCCTGCCCCACCCAGGAAGCCCGGTTGAGACGCGGCCTGCCGGAATTCAACTGCCGGGAAATGCACCGCGGCGAATTCACCGCGTTTGCCCAAACCATCGACCCCCGCCTTCGTGTCGAATGCCTCTTCGCGCCCCCGCAGCCGCATCCAAAGGATCTGTTCTGCCAGTGGCGATTCACACTGGCATCGCCTCGGGATGCTGACCCAACCGCCAGCACGCCCCCAGCCGGAGCAGACGCCCCCCCGGCCCCCTCTCCATGAACCGCTGCCTTTCCGGAGCGGTCTTGGGACATCATCCACACAAGGCGCGCAGGCATCACGAAGGCATCACTAGTTCCGGGACGGTGGGCTTATCGGACCCCTGACTCGACGGGCTCTGCCTCGCGGGGTGTGGCCGGGCTCAGGGGGGCGGAGGCGGAGGGACGCCCGGCGCGACGTTATCCTCCCGCCAGACCACCTTTCCCGCCACCAGGGTGGCCACCGCCTTGCCCGTCAGGCGCCAGCCGACGAACGGGGAATTCCACGACCTGCTGGCCGATTGCTCCCTGGAAAACATCCAGGCGCGCTGCGGGTCCACGAGGGTCACGTCCGCCTCGGCCCCGACACCCAGGGTTCCCTTGGGCAGCCCCAGCAGCCGGGCCGGACCCGTTGTGAATCGGGCCACCAGGTCGGGCAGCGGCATGCGGCCGCTGTGCACCAGCTGCATCAGGGCCAGCGCCAGCTCCGTCTCAAGACCCGTGATGCCAAACGGCGCGTAATCAAACTCGACTTCCTTCTCGAAGGCGCAATGCGGTGCGTGGTCGCTGGCAACCACCTCGAGCGTGCCGTCGGCCACACCGTCGAGCACGGCCGCGCGGTCGCCGGCCGATCGCAGCGGGGGATTCATCTTGAAATTCGTGTCGTAGGCCGGCCACTCCGGCCATGGCCCCCGCGCCGGGTCGTAACCAAACACGCCCGCGCCATCGGCACCCCAGAACTTCTCACTGCCGGCCACGGCGGCGTCGGTCAGGGTGAAGTGATGCGGGCACGCCTCCCCCGAAATGGGCAGGCCGCGGTTCCGGGCTTCGCGCAGCAGCATGACGCTGCCCGCCGTGCTGATGTGCTGGCAGTGCACCCGCGCCCCGGTCAGTGCCGCCAGCCGGATGTTCCGCGCCACGATCATCTCCTCGCCCGCCGCCGGCCAGCCCCGCAGTCCGAGGACGGTGCTCCAGTAGCCCTCGTGCATGACGCCGTCGCTCACCAGCCCGTAGTCCTGGCAATGGTCCATCACCGGCAGGTCGAACATCCGCGCATACTCCATCGCCCGCCGCATCAACTCGTTGTTCTGCACGCAATGGCCGTCGTCTGTGATCGCCACCACGCCCGCCTGCTTCAGCGAGCCCACCGGCGCCAGCTCCTCTCCCGCAATCGCCTTGCTGATCGCGCCCGCCACAAACACGTTCACCACCCCCGCCCGCTTGGCCTTGTCGTTGATCAGCACCACCGTCCCCGGACTGTCAATTGCCGGCGTGGTGTTGGGCATGCAGACGATCGAGGTGAACCCCCCGCGCGCCGCCGCCGCCGTGCCCGTGGCAATCGTCTCCTTGCCAGTCTGCCCGGGCTCGCGCAGATGAACATGCAAATCGATGAGCCCCGGACACACCACCAGGCCGCTGACGTCCCACTGCTCCGTGTCCGGCGGCGCCTGGCTTGCCGCCGACTCCCCGGCCGCCGCAATCTTGCCATCGCACAGGAGCAAATCGGAGACCCCGTCAAACGGCCCCGCCGGATCAATCACCCGGCCACCTCTGAGAAGCAAGGAACGCATCAGGCGGGGGAGAATAACCGAACCCCGCCCCAACGCAAGCGCCCAGAGATCCACCTACGATAGCGGACGCGACGCGACGGCTCGGCCGCCCCGTTCCCCCCAGATGGAGTGACGCGCATCCGCAGCCGCGGGCTGCAGGCGACAACGTGGGGCGGCTGGCGCCGAGATTCCAGGGCGGCTGCACCGTTCGGACCACGCTCCGCCCCGGGCGCGACGACGACCGGCGCATGCATTGGAAAGCCGCGAATTGCGCCTGCGGGTGATTGACAGGGAGGCGTCGGGGCTTAAGATGGGCCGGTGTTGCGGGTGTAGCTCAATGGTAGAGCTCCAGCCTTCCAAGCTGGCCACGTGGGTTCGATTCCCATCACCCGCTCCAAGGAAAAAAACCGAAAACCCAAGAAAAACCAGGATCTTGTGTCCGCCGCCGTCCCGCCGCAGGGCTGTTTTTATGAAAACGCAAACCAATGGGGTCCAAATAGTAATTAACAACTGGCACCGACTACACGACCTCCCGGCGCGCCGACCCTGAGAAGTCGCGAGTTTGCGGAGGATTCACCGACCCATCTGCAGAGGTCATTCGTGCGGTGTGTGCGCCCAACGGGTCCGCCCTCGAAACCACGACGGGCCGGAAAGTAAAGTGTTAATTCAAGGGCTGACCCCGAAACCACGTCCCCTTGCGACGACAAATCGGGGCCGACTGGTCACGTTTGACCGCGACATTCCCATCGCCGCCGTGCCGAAGGCCACGCCGGAGAATCTGGTCGTCTTGTAGATCCGAGCGCCGGTCGGGAGAAAGGAGTGTCGCACGTTCTTGGGCTCCATTCCCGAGTCCTCATGGTTCTCTGATCGTTTGGAACGCGGCGTGCCACTCGGCCAATGCGGTTTGCCTGCCTGGGTTGACGCGATGGGATGACGTGATTTGAAACTTGACGAGTGTGCGAATGTATGATCGTATGATCACGTGGCACAGCGGCTAGTCCATGGACGTGTGCGTGGCCCCAACAGAATCGCCGGAATAGCCATTCTGTTCCTCTGGGTTGCAGTTCTGGAGCCCGCAAAATCCCCACCTCGCCTTCGCGATCATCCCTGACCCAATGCAGACCGGGCGGGCGATTGCCGCCCGGCGAACCGATTTCAAAGCAGCCTAATCCAAAATCATGAAAACTTCATTCTGTTCTCATACGGTTAAGCAGGAGACGGGGCTCCGGAGGGCGACCCTGTTGGCTCATCTCGCGGGCGTCATGGTGGGTTTATCCATGGTGCTTTGCGCGACCGAACTCAGCACCGCCACGGTGGGTGACGCGGGGAATGCCGCCGGCGATGCGGAGGATGGCGTGCTCGTGCCGAGCGCCACCGCGCCGCAGGGCAGCCAGCCCAAATGGGCACAGCCCCCGGAGCCGGCCGCGCCTGGTAATGTGTTCTACGGCTGGAACCAAGTGTCCGTGTATGAAAAGACGCCGATTGCGGCCGACGACTGGGTTTGCACCAACGCTCGTCCGATCACGGCCATACGGTGGTGGGGATCGTTTCCGCCGTGGCGTGAGGCGTCGCCGCCGCCCGTCCTGCCCGACGCCTTTCACCTGGCGATTTGGACCGATGTTGCCGCCGTGCCGGGTGTCGAGCCGTTCAGTCACCCCGGAAGGGTGGTGTGGGAGACGCACTGCATCGATTTCAGGTTTCAGTTCGTGGGCTGGGACTACGATCCGCGGACGCGAACCTACGACGCGTGTTTTGAATTTGAGCAGACGCTGGCTCCGGGGGAGTGGTTTGTCCAGGAACCCGGGCCGACGGGCACCAACATCTACTGGCTGAGCATTGCGGCAGTCTATGCCAACGGAATGCCGGAACTCTATCCCTGGGGCTGGAAGACACGGCCGCGGGATCCGGCTTCGCCCGCGCCGGACGACGGGGTCATCATTTTAGACCCGACGGCGCCCCACGTGGGGATGCAATATGTCGCGGGAGAACGTCTGTATTGGCCGGACCCGGAGCATTCATGGGACCTGGCGTTTGAGCTCATTTCCCGGTATTCCTCCCCTGCCGGCAAATGGGAGCAAGTGCCGGATCTGTCGCCGTTGGGCATGGATGTGAATGCCAGTGTCGAACCGGCGCCTCCGTTCCTGCTGGCGGATGATTTTTTGTGCACTTCCACGGGTCCGGTGACCGACATTTCGGTTTGGGGGTCCTGGCGGTACGACCAGTTTCCCCAGGATCCGTCGAACGTGACGATGACGCTCAGCGTGCATGATGACATCCCGGCCAAAGAGAGTCCCACCGGCTACAGCATGCCGGGGGCCACCCGTTGGATGCACACGTTCGAACCGGGCGAGTTCACGGTGTCACAAGTGACGGTGGATTTGGTGGAGGGCTGGATGGATCCGCCGGACTTGTACGAGTTTCCGGGGGACACCATGTGTTTCCGGTACGATTTCCACCTGGACTCGACCAACGCCTTTGTGCAGGAAGGGGACCCGGACCGGCCGGTGGTGTATTGGCTTGATGTCCAGGCCAAGCCGGCCGTTACGGGCGAGCCGTGTTTCTTCGGCTGGAAGACGTGCATCACGAATTGGAACGACGATGCCGTCTGGGTCTACGGGGTTGAACCCGGCCCGCTGGAGTTGCCGTGGAAGGAACTGCGCTATCCGCTCGGGCACGAACGCGCGGGACAGTCGGTCGATCTGGCTTTCCGGATTGCCGGTCCGGGCGAGGTGATCGACGAACTCAAATGGTCCCAGGTGCCGATGCCTTTCGAGCCTCAGGACATTTACAACGGGTGGAACGAACCTTCCGTCTACGGGTCGGAATGGATCGTGGCCGATGACTGGGCGTGCACCAATGCCGCCCCGGTCACGGATGTGCACTGGTGGGGGTCGTTCCTGGGGTGGAACGAGCCCGAGCCCCCCCAATTGCCCGATGCCTTTCACATTGGCATTTGGACCGATGTGCCCGCGGGCGAAGACCAGCCATTCAGTCATCCGGGGCAGATGATTTGGGAGACCGTCTGCCGGGAGTTCACCTTTGAATTTGCGGGGTGGGACTTGGATCCACGCGATCCGACGGCTCCGTTGGAAGCCTGTTACAGATTTGAACAGCTGTTGCCCGAGGAGCAATGGTTCCGGCAGGAGCCTGCCAATGGCACGAACATTTACTGGATCAGCATCGGGGCCATGTACCCCGCCGGCATCATCCCGCCGCACCCGTGGGGCTGGAAATCCAGGCCGCACCGTGCCGATTCCCTGGCACCGGATGACGCCGTGCGCATTTTTGATCCCACGGCGCCGGTCCCCGGCGTGGTGTACACCTTGGGTGAGCCGATCGAATTTCAGGAGGCGTCGTGGGATATGGCCTTCGTCCTGACCACGCAGGAGGTGGCGGAGAAGGAGGATTTTGGGGACGCACCGCGGCCTTATCCAACGCTGTTGCCCAATGGGGCGCATCACACCATTGTGCCCGGAATTCTCATGGGCAACCTCATCGATGGTGAAACCAACGGGCTGCCGCACCCGCAGGCGCTGGGTGATGACCAGGACAACCAAGCGGATGAAGACGGGGTGACCTTCAACACGCCGCTCATTCCCGGCCAGCCGGCCATGGTCACTGTCGTCGCTTCCCTCCAGGGGGCGGTGCTCAATGCCTGGATCGACTTCGGCGCCGACGGCAGTTGGGCTGAGGCGGGAGATCAGATCATCGTGAACCAGGTGACCGTT
>JAFGQR010000082.1 GCA_016935555.1 Verrucomicrobiota bacterium | reverse complement strand
GTTGACCTCGAATCGCCAGGCGCCCGACGACGGCTTTTACACGCCGGTGGCCTACAAAGGCGCGTTTGAAGCGACCGATCTCTGGATCGACAAGTGGACCCTGCTGGCCGCCAACGGGTTCCTCGGCAGCGCCGCCGCACCCGATCCCGTCATCTTGACGATCAGCCGGAGCGGCTCCGACGCCGTCATCAGCTTCCTCAGCCAGGCCGGCTATCGGTATCGCCTGCTGTCGGCCACCAGCCTCACCTCGCCCATCGCCTGGAGCGATGGCGAAGAACTTGCGGGCAACGGCACCGTGCAGAGCTTCACGGTCGCTTCGCCCGGCCCGGTGCGGTTCTTCCGCGTTGTCGCATACTGATACTGATCCCGCTTATGACCCCATCCACCCTCAATCTCATGCGAACCGTCACTCTGCTCCTGAGCGCCGCCTTGCTTGGCGGCTGCACCGGCGCCCGCAAAAACGGCATCTCGCGTTATGACGCCTTCAACGAGATCAGGGTGGACCAAATGGTCGGCAACAACGTGTCCGGGAAAATCATGGAGAAAACCGTGTTATGCCTGAACGCGCGGCGCGAGACACGCGTTTTGAAGGCCATCACGAACGAGACGGTGCTCTTGTTCACCAACCCTGTGGTGGTGGCGGTCACCAATGTGGTTGTCTCTCTGGCCACAAACTACTCGGTGAGCGCCATGACCAACATCGCTCCCACCCCGGCCTTTGCCCCGGCGGAAACGCCGGGGGAGGCCGGGGCTTCCCAAGGCACCAACGCCCCCGGCGACAGCGTGCCCCAACTCGTCGCGTCCCCTCCGACCGGGGCCACCAACGCCACCGTGGCGGTGTCCACCAACCAGACGCTCGTGCTCGGCCCCAGCCAGACCGCCACGGGCACCCAGATCACCCGCAACTTCAGCGACCAGGTCACCACCACCGTCAACAACCTGAGCATCACCGCCGTCACCAACCAGGCGGTCACCGCCGAAACCAACCTCGCCGTCAATTACTCCACCAATTACGCCGTCACCGCCGTCACCAACACCGTCATCACCCCCACCTCCGGCGTCGCCCACGCCTGCTTCCTCTACACCGAATTGCTCGCCCCGCCCGATTTCACCCTGTTCAACGGCGAGTCGCTGGTCCTGCTCATCGACGGCCAGCGCTTCGGGTTCACCGCCACGCCGGGCCGCATCCCGTTCGTGGGACGGCGCGGCTATGTGTCGACCCTCTACGCCGTGCCGCCCCAAGTCCTGGTGGCCATCGCCAATGCCCAACAAGTCCGCATCCGTGTCAACGGCACCTCGTCCACCATCGAAAAAACCATGACCGCCGGCAGCCGAAGCCACTTCAAGAAATACCTGCTCAAACATTTCCGGCCCGACCTTGAATCCCCCACCACGCCCGACCCGGATTCGTCAGCCGAAACGGACGGATGCCTTTGCGCGCGCCGTTGAATTCCCGCCTCACTCTCCCCATGAAAACGCTCGTCATCGTCCTGGCTGCTGCCGTTCTGATCCTCTGCGGTGTCCTCTTGATGAACAACCGGGCCGCCGAGAAGCAGCATGCCAAGGCCGTCGCGGACATCGCCACCCTCTCCAACAAGGTCACCGAAGTCACCACCCGCCTCGTCCTCGAAGGCGTCAAAGCCTCCGAAGCCCAAAACGCCGCCCAAAGCAACTTGACGCACTGCCTCCGCCAGACCGCCACAGCCACCCAGACCCTCGCGCAGATCAAAACCCAACTGGCCTCAACCCAATCCCGACTCCAAAACGCCCAGACCGAACTCGCCGCGCGTCATGCCCAGATCGAGTCCCTCCAAGCCCGGCTCGCCGCCGCCCAAGCCAGCGTCCAAACCCTCGACACCAAAGCGCGGCAGCTCGCCGACAGCCATCAACGCCTCGTCGCCACCCAGCAAAAACTCAGCGGGCTGAACGAGGCATTCGGCAACCTCCGCCTCCAACACGCCACCCTCTCCGCCCAAATCCTCGACCCCGATTTCCTCCGCCATCAAACGGAAAAAGTCCGCGAACTTGCCCGGCTCCGACAGCGCCAGGCCGGGGCCAAACCCGGCACCCCGCCGGATCCGCGAGCCCCCCTCGTGCTCCAGCCCGACGGCAGTGTCCGGGTTGCCTCCCAAACCAACGGGAATCCTTGACGCGGCACCTCGTGAGACCGCGACCGGTTCGCGGGAATGTCCGCGCACCTGGAGGATTGGGGTCAGCCCTTGATTTAGCACTTAGTGATGAGCGGGGTCAGCCCTTGAAATAGCCTTAAACGATTCCGTTTGCCATCGGCTCGACTTCTCATCGGTGCTGCCGCTTCAGCGCGGATTGGTCTTCCCGTGGTCACGCCCCACTGCTGACCCGAACAAAGCCGTTGAGTCTTGCCGGCCAAACCGCTAGAGTGCGGGTCTGCATGCGATCGACGTTGCGACCCGGCCGCGTTTTCCCAGCCATGCCCCTGGGCGTGTGTCTTCTGCTGCTCTGGCTCGGCTCTGTAATGGCCGCTTCCGGGGCTTCGGGCCGCATCATCAAAGTGCTGCCTCATCTTCTGGACCGCGACGGCAAGCACACCCTGGCCCCGAGCCTTTATGAGCGCGACGCGTACCAGGCTTTCCTGCGGCTGCACCCGGAGCAGTGCTCCGGCCTGCGCTTCGACGTCCAGTGGAAAGGCCGCTCCCCGGAGCCTCTCACCGTCCGCCTCGATCTTCGCGGCCGCCGCGGCAAGGAATCCACCACCGCCACCCTCGCCACCGCGCGCCGCAAGCGCGGCTTGTTCAGCCGATGGAGCGTACTGTCCCTCGAAGGCGAAGCCTGCAACCATTTCGGCGAGCTGACCGCCTGGCGCGCCACGCTCTGGCAAGGCGACCGGCTCCTCGCCGAACAGAAATCGTTTCTCTGGAACTGAGACGCTTCCCGTGCCTCACAAGGTGAATCACCGCGGCGCAGGCCCCGAGGATGAGCGCCTGTTCGCGCCGGACACGGTCCCGGTCCTGCGGGCCGCTACGAGCGACTTGTGCTGGCTTCTGAGCCGCGGCTACGCGGCCCATTCCGCGCTTGAGCTGGTGGGCAACCGCCACGCCTTGCGCGACCGGCAGCGTTTGGCGGTCGGCCGGTGCGCCTGCGCCGACCTGTCGCTGGCCGGCCGCGCCGAGCGATGCGTGGAGCCGGCCGCGCTGCGGGGGCAGGCGCTGTGGCTGGACGGCTACAATGTGCTGATGGCGCTCGAGGCGGCGCTTGGCGGGGGCGTGGTGCTGGTGGGCCGCGACGGCTGTTGCCGCGACCTGCTGGGCATTCACGGCAGTTATCACAAAGTCCAGGAAACCGTCCCCGCCCTGGGGCTCGTTGGCGAACTGACGCGCGACTGGGGCGTGACCGCTTGCCGCTGGTGGCTGGACCGGCCCGTCTCGAACAGCGGCCGCCTCAAAACCCTGATCCTGGATGTTGCCGCGCAGCATGGCTGGAACTGGCAGTGCGATCTCGTCATGAACCCCGATGCCGTCCTGGCCGACTCCAGCGACGTCGTGGCCACCGCCGACAGCGCCGTGCTGGACCGGTGCCGGCGCTGGGTGAACCTGGCGCGCCGGGCGATTGACAAGCGGATTCCCCGCGCCCGCTTGGTGGACCTGTCTGAACCGCTGAAAAACAGCCCTTAAACAGGATTCCTATCGATAACGAAATCGCCGACAGCAGAGTCCGACTGTCGCCGAGACAAGTCACGGTTCTGATACTAGCCAACTGCCTGGGGTCACGTCTGGACATTGGACAATCCCGTTGTGCGCCGCCCGGTTAGCAAAAGGGGCGGAATGCATGGAATGTCCATTGTCCAGATGTGACCCCTCTGCCCCCTGAGGAGGGTTGCGCCGAAAATGGCCTGGGGCTTCGTTGCTCGTCGGTCACAGCGCGCGGCGGGGATGCTCCCTCCTCGCGCCTCGCCCCAGGCCATTTTGGGCGCAACGACACTCCAGCCAATTGTGAGACACCACACTAGTCGGCGTCGCCGTTTTTCCGCTCCCAGCGGCGCGGCGCGCGTTCGGGGAGCGAGGTGTCCACTTTGGCGTAATACGTGTCCTCGCCCAGCATCGCGTCGGCGGCCTGCTGCAACGCGATCGAGGGGGTGACGGCGTAACGCTCATGGGTTTCGACGAAGATGATTTCGCCGCCGGGGCGTCGGAAGCAGAGGAAGAGGGGGCAGCGGCCGGCGTGCGCAGCGACGAGCGCCCGGACGGCCTCGAGTTTTTCCGGGGTGACATGGGCGGTGTTGAGGCGGAGATGCACCTGGAGCGTGTATTTCCCGGGAGCGTCCTCGAGCCGGAGGATTTCCTGCGGGAACAGCTTGGGTTTGTCATCGGCGTTGTTGACTTCGCCGACGACCAGGACGGCGGTGTTGGGCACGAGCAACGGGCGGGACACGTCGTAGACGTCATTCATGCAGAGCAGGGTCATGCTGCCGGCGAGGTCTTCCAGCGTGACCATCGCGTAGGGTTTGCCGGTCTTCTTCGAGACCCCCTGCTGCACCGCCGTGATCAGCCCGCCAATCCGCGTCGCCACCCGCGCCGGCAGCTCCTTTGCGGTGACTGAATTGTGGAGGGCGTATTTCTCCAGCAGCGGCGCCAGCGGCGTCAGCGGATGGCCCGTCACATAAAATCCCAACAGCTCCTTTTCCGCCGCCAGCAGCTGGTGCTGCGGCCACTCGGGCAGCCCGGGCGCGGGGGCCGGCGCGGCCGGCGACGGCGTTGTGTCCTCCAGCCGGTCAAACAGGGAACTCTGCCCGCGGGCGCGGTCGGCGGCGGCGCTGGCGGCTCGGCTGAGGGTGGTTTCGAGCACGGCGCACATGGCCGCGCGGCTTTCGCCGAAAGCGTCGCAGGCGCCGCATTTGATCAGGGCTTCGAGGACGCGGCGGTTGACGGTGCGGGTATCGACGCGCTCGCACAGGTCGGCCAGGGAGGTGAAGGGTCCGCCGGCGTGACGGGCGTTGAGGATGCTTTGGACGGCCGTCTCGCCGACGCCCTTGATGGCGGCGAGGCCGAACCGGATGGCGTTGCCGTCGGGCGTGGGGGCGAAGGCCAACTCGCCCTCGCACACGTCGGGCGGGAGGACGTCGATGCCCATGGCTCTGGCCTCGTTGAGCACGACGCTGAGCTTGTCCGTGACCCCCATTTCATTGGTCATCATCGCTGCGAGAAACTCGACCGGGTGATGCGCTTTCAGGTAGGCGGTCTGGTAGGCGACGATGGCGTAGGCGGCCGCGTGGGACTTGTTGAAGCCGTAGCCGGCGAATTTCTCGAGGAGGTCGAAGATCTGGTTGGCTTTGGCGGAGGGGATGCGGTTGACGGTGGCGGCGCCTTTGACGAACACGTCGCGCTGCTTGGCCATTTCCTCAACGTCCTTCTTTCCCATGGCGCGCCGCAGCGAATCCGCGCCGCCGAGGGTGTAGCCGGCGAGGATCTGGGCTGCCTGCATGACCTGCTCCTGGTAGATCAGGACGCCGTAAGTTTCCTTGGCGATCGGTTCGAGCAGCGGGTGCGCATACTCGATCTTCACCTCGCCGTGCCGGCGCCGGATGAAGTCGGGGATCAGGTCCATGGGGCCCGGGCGGTAGAGCGCCACCAGGGCGGTGATGTGTTCGATGGAACTGAGCTTGAAGCGGCGGCACAAATCGCGCATGCCGCTGGATTCCAGCTGGAACACGCCGACGGTGTTGCCTTTGTTGAGGAGGTCGTAGGTTTTGGCGTCGTTGAGGGGCAGGTGATCCATGTCCGGTGCGGCGCCCTTCGTGCGCTTGATCATCTCGCACGTATTGCGGATGACCGTGAGGGTTTTGAGTCCCAGGAAATCCATCTTCAGCAGGCCGAGCTTGCTTACCGGCCCCATGGCATACTGGGTCACGGCGATGCCGGACTCATCCTGTTTGAGCGGCAGCAGGTTCGCCAGGGGCTCGGCGCCGATCACCACGCCCGCCGCGTGCACGGAGGCATTGCGCGTGAGATCCTCGAGAACAAACGCAATCTGCATCAGCTCGGCGGTCGTGTCCTCGGTCTCGTAGGCCTGCCGCAATTCCGGCGACTGCGCCAGCGCCTTCTCGAGCGTCATCTTGAGCTCGGCGGGGATCATTCTGGCCAGCCGGTCCCCTTCGCCGTAACTGAGCCCCATGGCGCGGGCAACATCCCGCACCACCGACTTGGCGCCCATGGTGCCGAAGGTGATGATCTGCGCCACGCAATCGGGCCCGTATTTTGCGCGCACATACTCGATCACCTCGGCGCGCCGGTCGTCTGCGAAATCAATGTCGATATCCGGCGGGCTGATCCGTTCCGGGTTGAGGAACCGCTCGAAGAGCAGCCCGTAGCGCAGGGGATCCACGTTCGAGATCTCAAGCAGATACGTCACCAGCGAGCCCGCCCCCGACCCGCGCGCCACGCACGTGACGCCCTGGCTCCGCCCGTACCGCACGAAATCGCCCACGATCAGAAAGTACGACACAAATCCCGTGGACTGGATGACGGCGACTTCGGTTTCGAGCCGCCGCATCACGACGTCGACCGCCGCCGCCACCGCCGGGTCCGCCCCGTCGGCCGGGGCCGCGGCGGCCGCCCCGACCGGCGGCGGCGGCGTGTAGGTGGGCAGGAGGGTGGGATCGTCGATGCCTTCGACCTTGAACTGGTCGCCGTCGAGCCGGGCGTGCAGGGTGTAGCGGCGGTTCAGTCCTTCGGCCAGCCACTGGCGCAGGTAGTGCTCGCGCGTGCAGGGTTCGGGCGGTTCGAAGACCGGGTAGTGCAACTTGCCGAACTCGATTTCGACGTTGCATTTCTCCGCCACCTCGAGCGTGTTGCGGATCGCCTCCGGCACCTCGGCGAACAGCGCCTTCATTTCGTCCGCAGAGCGCAGGTAGAACTGCTGCGGCGGGTAGGTCATGCGGTTGGGATCGTGGAGGGTCGTCTGGGTGCCGATGCAGATCAGCACGTCGTGGGCGCGCGAATGGTTCTTCTCCACGTAATGCACGTCGTTCGTCGCCACCAGCTTCAACCCGAACTCGCGCGCCCAGGCGATGAGTTGGCGGTTGACCTTGGTTTGCTCCGGGATGCCGTGGTTCTGCAGTTCGAGGTAGAAATGGTCGGCTCCCAGCACCTGTTTGAACCAGTCCACCGTGTCCCGGGCCTTGTCGAGTTCCTCCCGCACGATGAGGCCGGGAATTTCACTGGCCAGGCAGCCCGACATCGCAATCAGCCCCTCGCGGTGCGCCGCCAGCAGTTCCTTGTCGATCCGCGGCTTGTAGTAATACCCGCTGAAATGCCCCTCGGTGACCAGCCGGATCAGGTTCCGATACCCCTGCTCGTCCTTCGCCAGCAGCCCCAGATGATAATACGCGCCGCGCCCCCCGTTGCCCGATTTCTTCTCCAGCCGGCTGCCCGGCGCCATGTACACCTCGCAGCCAAGAATCGGCTTGATCCCCCGCTGCCGCGCTGCCTGGTAAAAATCGATCGCCCCATACATCACCCCGTGATCCGTCAGCGCCAGCGCCTGAAACTTCAACGCATGCGCCTTCTCCAGCAGCCGCTCCAAACGACACGCGCCGTCCAACAGCGAGTATTCCGAATGCACATGGAGATGGACAAAGTCGGCGTGCGACATGCCGCCACTCTACGGCCCGGCCGCCGACGCGCGCAAGCGCAACGCGACCCACGCGCCGCCGCACCCCGCCCCGCCGCGGGGAAGCCGGCGCGGGGCGGGGGCGCGCGGGGCGGGCTGACTGGCGCCAGGCCGCCAGGCCGGAGGCCGGCGGCTCAACCGCGATTCGACACACAAGCTTCCGGCGGCTACTGCAACCGCGTCCGGAAGAACTGTGCCGGATGAGTGTTCATGGGTGCAGACAGGGAGACTCCATTGGCGGTCACGATATTGGTCTGGACGGGCGTCCAATGGAGGAGATCCTCGGAACTCTCCAACACAACAGTGTGACCCACGGGCGCACTCAGGCGCAGCTCAACTCGTCCGCCGGCGACCGGCAGGCCCGCGGGATTGCCTTCGAACTGCAGGAAACACGGGCGGTCGGCTTCACGGTGTTCGGGAACCTGCAGGGGCAGGAGGGCACTGGCGGTGGAGGTTGGCATGGAATACTCGATCAATTCCCATCGTTCCGGCACGCCATCGCCCGAGATGCCTTGGGCCTTGACGCACCCAACCGACCGGGCCCACCAATCGTCATGCACCTGCGTGCCGTCCGGAGTCTTGAAGGAAATCCGCACACGCAGCACGTCCGGAAAAGTTCCCGCCGGCACCGTAACGGATGTTTTCTCGATGAACTGCAGGCTGAGGGTTGCGACACCGGCATACACACCATTGAGATAGACGTCACGGGTCAGTGCGACGGTTGCGCCCATGGCCACCTGGATGGGGCATAGATAACCGCGATCGGCACGCATCTGTTCGTCGTCGTCGTCATTTCCGAAGAAACCAAAACTCGCACCGCTGGCGAAATAATCCAACCACTCGTCATACGGCGCCAGGGTGTCGGGATTCAGGTAAGCCGCATACTTGCGCACACTGTTCGTCGTGTAACTGCGGGGAGCGGTTCGGCCGGTGTAGAGGACAACCGACGCATTGGTGGATTCCACGCGACAGCGTTGCTTGGCAGGGTTGCCGTCCCAATCCCATCCCTCGTAGAGCCACTCCGCGTTCAACGGCAGCGGGTAATAGTCGGTCAGCGTGATCATCTCCACGTAAATCACACGGTTGCTCGCCGTGAGCGACAGGTTGCCCGTCGCATCAGTGGCGTGGGCCTGCAGCACGTTCGTTCCGGGCGT
>JAFGQR010000081.1 GCA_016935555.1 Verrucomicrobiota bacterium | reverse complement strand
TAATCCTAATCCTAATCGTAATCGTAATCCTAATCCTAATCGCGCTTCCTATTCCGAGCTGCCTTCGTGCAACCGATAGTTGGAGTTCAATGTCTCGTGATCGAATAGCCGGTTCATCCGATTACGATTAGGATTAGGATTACGAAAAGCCAGAAGGAAAAATCTGAGAGGCGCACCAGTCCGCCCCGCCGCCGCGGCGCACCTCAATAGGTCGACGCGGGGCCGGGTCGGTTCGGAAGGGCCGGAAGGGCCGGATCGGACGGGGCCGGTTTGCGGTCGCCGCGCGGGGCGGCGCCCGGCTCCTTGCCCCGCCGCGGCTCCGCGCCGGTCTCCGGATCGCGCGGGCGCTGGCGGCGGTCCTTGGCGGCCGTGCCGGTGAAGCGGCTGTGCCGCAGCTTGCGCCGCAGGTCGTCGAATTTCTGCAGCTGGTCCGGAGTCAGTTCCCGGGCAATCGCCTGGTGGACCGCATCCAGTTCCTGCCGCAGTTCCGGACCCACCACGTCAAGCAGAATCCGAATCCGTTCGCGGCTGTTGGCGAAGATCTTCTCCAGGGTCTCGGACTGGCTGGCCGTCAGAGCCAGTTCCTGCCGAAGGCGCGTCATGAAATGCCTCTGGATGTAGACGGGCCCCTGGAAAAACACCTCGGGCGGGATGGGGGTTGGGACGGGGGGCTGGAGCTTGCGGGTGAGCACGGTGCCGGTGACCAAGCCGGCCACGAAGATGACCAGCGTGGCGAGAATGACTTTCCAGTGGCTCACTCGACCACGTCCACTTGGGAGGCTTGAGCAAACACGGCGTGCTGAAATTCCTGGGAGAAATCCAGCGGCCGGGACAAGTGCGGCGCCGGCCAGATCCACCACAGGCCGGACGCGGTCATCACCGCCAGGCAGAGCGCGGCGCTGCGCCACAGGGCCCGCCCCCAAAGCGCCCAGGCGTCCGCAGGCGGTGCGCCAGCCAGCCTCGCCAGGATGCGCCTCTCGAACGCATAGGGCACACGGCCGTTGGCAGGTTCGGACCGGGCGGCGGCCAGCAGTTCGTCAATGATGCGTTCCCAGTTCATGCCAGCACCCAATCCAGACGCCAGGCTCGCGACGGCGGTTACAGGTACTTTTCAGCCGCGATGCGGGCCAGGCACCTGCGCATCTCGGCACGGGCCCGAAACGCGCGCACTTTCACGAGCGGCACCGACCAGCCCGTCAGAGCCGCGATTTCCTTGACCGATTTCTCCTCGAGTTCGAGCAGCACCATCACCAGCCGCGCCGACGGGCTGAGCATGTCCAGCAACCGGTGCACCAACTGCCGCGCGGCAGCGGCGTCGGCCGAACCCGTGCTCGGATCGGCCATCACGCGCTCCAGCCATTCCTGCTCGGGCACCGACAACTCCGAAAAAACCCGCTCCCGGCTCCGCTGATGGTGCCGGAGAAAATCGTAGCACGTCCGGACGGCCAGGCGCATCAGCCAGTGCTCGAACGGCGCCGTTCCGCGAAAGGTGCCCAGTTTCTGGAAGGCCTTGCTCCACACCTCCTGCACGATGTCCTCGACCTCGCTCTCGCGGCGCGCATAACGGCGGGCGGTCGCAAACACGCGCGGCGAGTATTTGACCACCAGCGGCTCGAAACGGGCGGTGTCGCCCCCGAGCACGGCCGCAATCAGATCCGCGTCGTTTGGCTGGTTCGGTTCGATAAGCTACGCAACGCCGCCCCCGCTCCACGCCCCGGCGCCCGCCGCCCTTCGCTGGCGGATCGGCCGCCCGCGGTCAGCGTCCATGGCGACGGGCCGGTGGCGATGCCGGCTGGGGGGGGCGGTCGAGCGCGGCATTGGCCTGGAATCGTTTCAACAGTTCTTCCATGTGCGCGAGTTGTTTCTGCTCCGCGGGGGTGAGGGTGCCCTGAGCTTTTTTGGTCCGCAGCGTTTCGGCCCTTCGGGCCAGGCGCTCCTTGTATTCCAGCCGCTTCGCACGCCACTCCTCGGCGCTCATCCTCCGCGGCGCATTCGTCATGCCCCTGCCTGCCCGAGGGCCCATCAGCACCGGTCGCACCCCGCGATTCGTCGGCGACGCGGGCGTTGCGGCGCTTGCCGCGCGCGAAGGGCTCCGCGCCTCGGCGGGCGCCTCGGCGGCGCCGGCGGCAACACCCCACCCGAGGAGGATCCCCGTGCACAGATGATTCAGCAAACCGTTCATGAGAAAAACAGACGCTGGCCCGGCGCGGAAGTTACAGGCGCCTCGGGACGCTCAATCGGGGGTGACGCCGAGCACTTTCTCGAAGTCGGCGATGAATGTGGCGAGCGCTTCGGAGATTTTGGGCGGTTGTTTGTGGAGGGATCGGGTCATCTGGTCGATCGAAGAGGGCTTCAACTTGATCAGCGTGGAAGTCGCCACAATGAGCGAAAGACTGTTGTTGATGTCGTGTCGCATCTTCGACAGGCTGCGGTTCAGCGCAGCCACTTGCTCGGGGGTCAAGGTCACTGGATGGATGGGCGATCCCATGCGCCGGAGCATGAGACGGCAGGGTTCTGATTGCAAGCCGGTTCGGGCGTTTTTCCAGGCGTTTTTTCCGGCGTTTTTCCGGTGTTTTTGCCGGTTGACACCGCCAGGCACCCCCCGTAAGCTGCGCCCCTGATTCAGGAAGCCGGGCCCGCCAATGGCTGACGGGCCGGCGGCTCCAATCGCGGAGAGGAAGTGAGATTGTTTTGACCGAAATCAGGCTTAAAAAAGGCGAATCTGTGGACAAGGCGTTGCGGCGCTTGAAAAAGCGCATCGACCGCGAAGGCACTTTGAAGGAAGTCCGCAACCACCGGCACTTCGAAAAGCCCAGCGAAAAACGGCGTCGCAAGGAAAAAGTGGCCCGCTTTTCCGCCATGCTCAGCGCCCGCTACGCGGACCTCTAGTCTCCAACCCCCCGAGGACCGGGGGCGCCCCCGCCCGTCTGCGCCCCCGGTCCTCGCGTTCTGCTGATTGATGTACTCGCTCTCCACCTGCTGGAACTCGCACCGCCATACCGACGGCCGCGCCATGCTGCGCGAAATCCGCGAACTCGGCTTCGACCACGCCGAGCTGAGCCACGGCATCCGCATCAGCCTCCTGCCCGGAATCCTCGAGGCCGTCGACGCCGGCGACATCAAGATCTCCAGCCTCCATAACTTCTGCCCCCTGCCCATGGGCTTGTCCCACGCCGCCCCCAACGTCTTCAAGTTCACCGCCGACAACCCCCGCGAACGCGAAAACGCCCTCAAACACACCCTCAAAACCCTCGACCTCGCCGTCCGCGTCCATGCCCCCGTCGTCGTCCTCCACATGGGCTGCGTCGAGATGAAGGATTACACCGAAAAACTCGTCGCCTGGGCCGCCAACGGCAAACGCAACACGCCTCGATACGAGAAGTTTTGCGAGGAAATCACCCTCAAACGCGAAAGCAAAAAGGACCGCTACCTCCAGAACGCCTACGACCTGCTCCGCCGCATCCTCACGGTCGCCGAACCCCGCAGCCTCAAACTCGGCATCGAAAACCGCGAAGCCCTCGAGGAAATCCCCTTCGAACCCGATTTCCCCTTCTTCTTCAAAGAGTTCCCGTCGCCCTCCGTCGTCTACTGGCACGATACCGGCCACGCCCAGATCAAGGAAAACCTCGGGTTCATCCAGCATGCAATGCACCTCGAATCCCTCACCGACCGGCTCCACGGATTCCATATCCACGATGTCCAGTTCCCCGCCCGCGACCACCGCACTCCCGGCTCCGGCATGATCGACTTCGCCGCCCTCAAAACCCTCGTCAAACCCCACCATGTTAAAGTCTTCGAATTGAGCCCCAGCCTTACCACCGACGAGGTCAAACAAGGCGTCGCCCACCTCAAGAATATCTGGGGACCGGATTGAGGGCGACGGCGGACGGGGAGACGCGCAGACGCGGAGAAGGGAGCGCCCTTTGCCAGACGTTCAACTCCCGAAATGACCGAATATCACTCCTCCTCTTTTCTCCTTTCCTCGTCTTCCGCTAAACGCCCCCCCCGCCGCGTCTCGCCTCTCCGCGTCTGGCTCTCCCTATCCTCCTCGCCGCTCGATCAGCGCCCGGAACTCGGCAAAAAGCGGCGTCGAATCGTGCGGCCCCGGCGACGCCTCCGGATGATACTGCACGCAGAACACCGGCTTGGTGCTGTGCCGCAAGCCTTCCACGGTTCCATCGTTCAAATTCACCCGGTTGACCCGCACCTCCCCCGGCAATGAACCGGCCTCGACCGCATAGCCGTGGTTCTGCGAGGTGATCTCCACCCGCCCCGTCTCGAGGTCCTTCACCGGCTGGTTCGCGCCGCGGTGGCCAAACTTCAGCTTGAACGTTCTGCCCCCGAATGCCTGCCCCAGAATCTGGTGCCCGAGACAGATGCCAAACAACGGAATGCCGTGCGCCACCAGTTCCCGCACCGCCCGCACCGTGTAGCCCACCGCCGAGGGGTCCCCGGGCCCATTGGACAGGAAAATCCCCGCCGGCTTGTATCGCAGCGCCTCCTGTGCCGTCGTCGTCGCCGGCACCACCTGCGTGCGGAACCCGTGCTGACGCAGCCTGCGCAGGATGTTGTATTTCATCCCGTAATCGTAGGCCACCAGGGGGATGTCCGCCGGCGGCAACGGGTCGCGCAGCGAACGCGGCGCCCCCTCCGCCTCCCCCCGCACCAGCCGGAAATTCGCGCTCTGTTCATCCTGCGGGTCCCACGCGAACGGTTCCCGGTGTGTCACCTCCTTCACGTAGTCGATCCCGGCCAGCCCGGGCCACCTTTGCGCCTGGGCTATTGCCTCCGCCTCCGACACGCCTTCGGTCGAGAGCAACCCGTTAAGCGCGCCGCGCACCCGAAGCCGCTTCGTCAGCGCGCGCGTGTCCACCCCCTGGATGCCCGGAATGCCGTGCTGTGCCAGATACGCCTCCAGCGGCAGCTCCGCCCGCCAGTTGCTCGGACGCGGCGACAGTTCGCGAATCACGAAACCCGACACGTGGAGGGCCCACGACTCCACGTCTGCCGTGTTCACGCCGCAATTGCCAATGTGCGGCGTCGTCATCGCCACAATCTGCCCCTTGTACGACGGGTCCGTCAGGATCTCCTGGTAGCCCGTCATCGACGTGTTGAAACACACCTCGCCGCACACCGAGCCCCGCGCGCCAAAGGGCCGCCCGTGATACACCGAACCGTCTTCCAATGCCAGAATCGCCTTCATCGACACCATCCACCATCCACCAATCGCGCGATCCTAGGGCCGCCCGCCAAACGGTCAAGCCGCAATGCCAGCCCGCACGCGCCGCGGTGCATCCGCCGGTTGTCGGTGGCGCAGCGCGGCCTTCAGCCCGCTTCGGGCCGCGCAGCTTTAAGGCCCCGGTGCGCATGGGAGGCAGCGGGTGGCTTTCCATGAACCGAACAATTTTCAATTTTCAATTTGCAATTGCCAATTACACACGCCGGTTCATGGCTCCGATGCGCGCAAGGAACTTTCCATGGACCGGGGCAAGGCGAACGCCCAACGCCCAACGTCCAACGTCGAATGGCGCGTGCGCGAGCTCTTGTATTTTCGGGGTCAGCCCTTGAATTAACACTTTACTTTCCGGCCCGTCGTGGTTTCGAGGGCGGACCCGTTGCGCGCACACCGCACGAATCACCTCTGCAGATGGGTCGGTGAATCCTCCGCAAACTCGCGACCTCTCAGGGTCGGCGCGCCGGGAGGCCGTGTAGTCGGTGCCAGTTGTTAATTATGATTTCGAGGGCTGACCCCATTGGTTTGCCACAGGGCGTCGGGCACCGGAGCTGCGCGCGGTCATCCCAGCCGCGCCAGCGCGTCCGCCCCCGTCATGCCCGCAGCAATCCCTCGCGCGGCCGCGGCCTCCGTCACCTCGGCGACACGCGCGGCGAGCAGGTCGCCGGCCGTCACCAGCGGGTGTTCGGGCGTGCCGCGCGCCACAGCCACGGCGGCTCCAAAGCGGTTCATGACGGCGGGGTCCACCACCCCGCAGGCGACGAGTCCCTTGGGCGCGATGATCAGAACGAACTGCCCGCCGTCCCAGGAGACTTCCAGGGATTCGGCGGCGACACCTGCGTGATGGAGCGGTGCGGTATGGATGGGCATGGCGGCAGTATGCCAGGGTTCGGAGGCCACGCAAGAGCCGTCAAGGGATCGCGGCCTGGCGCGCGTTCCCGCAACGCCGCCGGCGACCTTGACATTCGGGGGGATTTGCGGGAGGCTGCAAGCGGCGGGTTTTGGGAAAGGCGCCAGGCCGGCGTCAGGCCGAACCGCTCGATCACATCGAATCTTCAGCAACCTATGACTCCCATCCCATCGCTCAACACACGGGTGTTGCCCATCGCGGCCGCCGCGCTCACGGCGGGCGCGACAGTCGCCTTCGGCAGCATCCTCACCCTGATTCCCATCGATGCGTCCTGGCAGCAAGACGCGTGGGGAGTGGCGGACCATCTCAACGAAGCTCGCGCCCTTGCGCCCGACGGCCGCTACGTCGTCGGCCTGTCCTCCCCGTCGGGCAAAGGCTTCCTCTATGATGCCGCCCATGGCGCCGTCATCCAACCCAACAGCTCCGGCACGGTGCCTTCCATTCTGACCGGCATCGGCTACCGCACGGCGAACGGCGTCCGCGAGCTCGTTGTCCGGGGCAGTGCCGCCGGCTATGTGGCCGAGTGGATCGCCCCTGAAGGAACCACGGACTGGGTAAACCGCTGCGACGTCGACTTCGCCTACAATGTCCTGCCGGGCTACAACTCCCTCGGCGCGCAGCCCGGTTCGGATGTCTACTATGTGACAAGCTCGAAAGACCAACTGGGCTACCCCGTTCACCTCGACCGGCTTTCCGGCACGGGGACTCCGAGGATTCAGTATTCGAACAAGGGCATTCCTGAGAGCGCCAAGGCCAACATGAACGGCGTTTGCGCCAGCGGCCGGGCCGTGGGCCACAGGGTCAACGCCGGCGTCAGGAACAGTTATATGCTGACCTGGAACGTCGCGGGTGACGGAGGAGCCTCCGCTAACTACATTTACGGCTTGGATGGCACCACGGCTGGAGAAGCCCATACCCTCAGCGCCGACGGCCTCCACGTCTTTGGCCGCTCGCCCATCGCGGGGGACCCCAATTACTACGGCTATAAAGCCGCCTTCTCGAGCGCCACACCGAATCCCACCCAGACCGCCACCAACGCCTTGCCCAGATTCGGCGACGAAGCGGGCTCAACCAGCCTGCACGTGCCTTACGGCTGCACGGCCGATGGAGACTACGCCGTGGGAATGGCCTACCGCGGCCAGGAAAAGGCCGTGCTCTGGGACACAACCGAAAGCGAGCCTGCCGAGTGGACGGTCACCGACCTTTCGGACCTCGCCTCCTCCGAAGGCATCCTGGGCGGGTTTGTCCGCTTGAACCGCGGATACAGCGTCGGCCGGGACGCCACCGGCCACCTCGTCGTCGCCGGCGTCGGCGTCTGGTCGCCCGACGGCGGCACCACACTCCACACGCGCGGTTTCCTCATGGTCGTCGGCGCCGTCACCGCGCCTCCGTTGCGCATCACCTCCGTCGCGGGCGCAGCCACAACCAGTGTCACCGTCACCTGGACAAACACCCTCGCCGGTTCGAGCTACGTGCTGCAATACCACACCAACCTCCACACGACAAATTGGACCAGCCTGAGTCCGGTCACCGCCTCCGGCACGACAACTTCGCAGACAGACCACCCTCCCGCCGGCGATCCGCAGCGCTACTACCGCGTGCTCGCACCGTAGCACAATCGCCCCAAACCAACCCGCCCCTCGATCGCCTCGTCCGCCTTGTCCGTTGGATCAGCATACCTCCGCCAACACCGCCCCCAGCCGCTCAATCCCCACCCGCATCTCACCCGTCCGCGCCCCGCCAAAACTCAGCCGCATCTCGTGCGCCGGCTTGCGCCGCGTCGGATCGTCCGCATAGCACATCGCCCCGGGCACATACAGGACGTCCCGCGCCATCGCCTCCCGAAACACCCTCGAACGCAGCCCGGTCTTGTGACGCGGCGGCAGCCGCGCCCACACATACAGCCCGCCCCGCGGCTCGTCCCAGCCTACCGCTGGCGGGAAATGCTCGCGCAGCGCGTCCAGCATCACCGCCGCCTTGCAGGCATACCGCTTGCGCAGCACCGCCAGGTGCCGGTCGTAGACCCCCGACCGCAGCGCTTCCAGCAACAACTGCTGCAGCAGGTTCGCGGTGCCAAAGTCGTGATTCGCCTTGAGCCGCACCGCCACCTGATGCACCGCCCGCGGCAGCAGCCCATATCCCACCCGCGCCCCGGTCGCAAACGGCTTGCTGAACGTGCTCGCATAAACAACCCGCTCCGCTGCTCCCGCCAACACCAGCGCCGACGCCGGCAACGCGGCGTCGCCCGCCTGCAATTCCCGATACGCGGCGTCTTCCACCATGTAAATCGGATGCCCGGCCCGCCGCTCGAAATGCCGCAAGACGTCGAGCGCCGCGCGCTTCCGCTCGAGGCTCGTGGTGATCGCCGTGGGATTCTGATGATAGCTCACCATATACAGCAGCTTCACCCGTCCCAGCTCGCCTTCCCGCCCCAGCCGCGTCAGCACCCGCTTCAGGTCCTCCCCGTCCAATCCCTCCGGTGTCAGCCGAACTGCCCGGCACCGCAACCCGTGGCTTTGCACGATGCCCAAATACACGAAATACGTCGGATCTTCCACCAGCACGATGTCCCCCGGATCGCACAACGCCTCCGTCACGAGATACAACAGCTGCTGCGACCCGTTGGTGATCAGCAACCGCTCCGGCAAATACGCCGCCCCCCCACGCGCTCCCGGGGCGCCAGCGTCCTGAACCCGCACCCGCGCCGCCGCGCATGCCCGCAACGCCGCATCGCCGGCCGTCGTGCCATACTGTAGTGCTGCGCGTCCCCTGCGCGTCGAACGGAGGATCCCCTCCAGCAACGCCCGGGTCTCATTCACCGGCAGAGTCGCCTCGTCGGTAAACCCCACCGCCAGCGAAATCACTCGCGGACGCTCCAACGCCTGCCGCATCAGCCACGCAATCGGCGGCGGCGCCGTCCGCAAACCCATTGCCGAGAATGCCGAGCATTTCATGCACCCGACAGCATAGCCCGAAATCCGGATTCAGGGCAGGGGAATTATCGCCCGCATCAATGCGTCCGCGCCGGGCTCTCCCTGTCCCGGTCCGCTCACGGCGCAGGAACGTCGAAGTGCCGAACGAGGAATTGTTCCAATCCCTGCCTGTATGCCGCCGGATCCGCGTCGAGCGTTGTGTTGTGGTCGCCGCGGATTTCCCAGAGCATCTTCGGCTCGCGCGCGGCGGCGAAGTTGCGTTCCGCGTGCCGAAACCGGATCAGCGTGTCGTCGCGGCTGTGGAGGATCAGCACCGGGCATTGGAGGCGCGGCAGCCGTTCCAGCGTGTCGTAGTGCGTCCTGGCCAGCCAGCGCACCGGGAGCAGCCACGGATACAGTTCCGCGCCAAGATCCCGAATCCTCGTGAAGCTGCTCTGCAGCACAAGGCCGCCCACCCCGCCCTTGACCGCGAGTTCAGACGCCACCCCGCCGCCCAACGATTCGCCCAGCGCGATGATGTGTGGAGGGGCGAATCCCTTGCCCGTCAGCCAGACCCGCGCCGCCTCGGCATCCAGATAGGTGCCGGCTTCGGTCGGCACACCCTCGCTGCGGCCATACCCCCGATAGTCCAGCGCAAACACGCTCACCCCAAGCTCCAGCCACAACACGTAATAGTCGAGCCGATGGCTGATGTTGCCCCCGTTCCCGTGCAGCAGCAGAATCACCACGTGCGCCCGCCTCGAGCCCGCAGTCGCCGGGAAAAACCACCCGTTGAGTCCCACCCCGTCCCCAGTGGTCAGGAACACATCCTCGAACGAGCGGTTCAGCGCCGCGCCGCTCGCCTCCAGTTGGCGCGAAGGTACATAAATCAAGTGTCGTTCCAGCCATCGCAGCATGAGGAACACACATACCAACCCCACCGCCGCCGTGGCGAGCCCTTTTCCCAAACGCCTCATCCAACACCGCCGCATCCGCAAGCCTCGCAGGCCAACGCCGCCCACGCCAGCCCAGACTTGCAGCCCCCAAACAGCGGATGCCACCCACGGCTACCGTCGCTCGTCGCTGCCGCGACTTGGGGCGGACGCGCAGACGCGACTGCGGCACCGCGCTGCGCCATCGTCAAGCCCCGGATGCGCTGCCCGTGAACGGCAGATGCATTTTTTTGTTGCAAAACCTGCGAAAAGGTGGTTTAAGTATGTTGTTCCAGAAAAATTCGAGGTCAGGAGTGCGGGGAAGCCTGCTTTCTAGGGCAGGCTCCAGCCAAGCTCAGGACCGCGGTTAACTCAGAAAGAAACCGGTTATGCGAAAGATATCCGAGAAGATCCTCCTTCTTTCATTCATCACACTCCTCATGGGCAGCCTGTCGGCCCTTGGCCAGTTTACTCAGACCACCCAGATTG
>JAFGQR010000080.1 GCA_016935555.1 Verrucomicrobiota bacterium | reverse complement strand
CAATCTGGGTGGTCTGAGTAAACTGGCCAAGGGCCGACAGGCTGCCCATGAGGAGTGTGATGAATGAAAGAAGGAGGATCTTCTCGGTTATGGTTCGCATATGCGGTTTCGTTCTGAGTTTCCAAGCCCCGCACGCCGGATTCTGCGCAACGGCCACAGGACCTTTTGCATTCTGGACGGCGCACTCGCGTCGAAAATGCTCAGGCGATGGGTTTGGTTTCCATGTTATATATCAGAACTGCGGCGATTCGTGGATAACCCGAAAGGGTTAATTTAGGGCCGAGAAGGCGGGGAGGGCCATGGGTTTGGCATGGCGGGCATGGCGGGCATGGTGCATGGGGGGCGGATGAAAGAGGTCAGGATGGCTCCGACGAGAAGCCATCCTGACTGTTCCAGAAAACCTCCGCGTTCTATTCGACCACAATGGCCTGCGGGGCGGTATCCCTCAAACGGGTTAATTTTCGGGGGGGCGGTTGTTGTGCAGGCCCATGAACTCGGCGACCGCCTGGGTGCGGGAGCGCACATGGAGTTTGTCGTAGACATGGCGGAGGTGCACGCGGACGGTTTCGACGCTGAGGGAGAGGTGTTGGGCGATTTCCTTGTTGGCGAAGCCGCGGGCGAGGAGGTCGAGGATTTCGCGTTCGCGGCGCGAGAGGTTGTGGGCGGCGGAGCGGGGAGCGATCGGCTGGTGGAAGGCGGCGACGACCTTCCGGGCGATTTCGCTGGTCATGGGGGCGCCGCCGCGGCGGACCTCGCGGATGGCGTCGACGATATGTTCGGGCTTGGCGCGTTTGAGCAGGTAGCCGATGGCGCCGGCTTGCAGCGCCTTGAAGAGGGTCATGGTGTCCTCGTAGATGGTGAGGACGACCACCTTCAGGTTGGGCATTTGTTGGGTGAGGCCGGCTGTGCACTCGATTCCGGAGCGGTTCGGCAGGTGGAGGTCCATCAAGACCACGTCCGGCTGGAGGCGCGGAATGCGATGCAGGGCTTCCTCGGCGCTGCCGCACGCGCACGCGCACCGCATGCCGGGGGTGTCCGCCAGGAGCCGTTCGAGCCCCTCGCGAAAGAGGGTGTTATCCTCCACGATGCCCACGGTGATCATGCGACGTGAGCCTCGGACCGCGTGTTCCGGAGCGCCGTGTTGTCCTGCGCCGGCGCCGGGATGCCGGCGGCTGCCGGTCCGCCGCCCGCGGGGCGCCCGCGGAGGCCGGGAATCCATCCGGCGAGGCGGCAGACTGCGCCGCGCCACCCCCCGGCGTGACGGGACATCGGCAATTCGAACTGCACGCTCAAGCCCTGTCCCGGCGCGCTGCGAAACACGCAGGTGCCGCCCAGCCGTTCCAGCCGCCGGCGCATGTTGCGCAAGCCGTCGGCACCGGCCGGCGGCAGCGTGGGGGGGAGACCGCATCCGTTGTCGTGGACGGCGATTTGCAGGACGCGCCGCCGCGCGGCGATGCGGATGGTAACTTGGGTGGCGGCGGCGTGCCGGACGACGTTGTGGAGGGCCTCCTTGAACGCCAGGAACAGGCGATGCCGCGTCTCGGGCGGGAGCACATGGTTGGGGAGCGTGGGAGGGACGTCGAGGCGGCAGCGAATGGAGGCGTCGCCGAGGAACTGACGGGCGTGCCGGCAGAAGTAGGTGACGACGGAGTCGACGCAGTCGTTGGCGGGGTTGACAGCCCAGACGATGCGGTCCAGGGTTCGGACGCTCGAATCGACCTTCTTCTCGAGATGTTGCAGGTGGTGCCGTGCCTGGTGCTCGGAGGCGAGCGACCGGCTGGCGAGCGTGCTGAGCAGGGCGATTTCGGTGAGGGACGTGCCCAGATCGTCGTGGAGATCCTCGGCAATCCGTTCCCGTTCCCGTTCCACCACCGCCAGCACCTCGGGCAATGCCACCTGCCGGCGCCGCCCGCGAAACAGCCATGCGCCCAACCCGATGACGGCCGCGCCCACCAGAATCCCCATCCCCAGGATCATCCAGTGCAGGGGCCGGGTCCACAGGGGCGCCAGCACGCCGCCGAGGACGGCCATCCCCTCCGCCCTCAGCACCATCTCCGCCCGGACGGGCATGGCGGCGGCCGGGGTGAGAGCGATCCATAGCGCCGGCGCCACACCCCACCGCGCGCGCAATCCACGTCCCAACCCGCGCCAGCCGCGGGAGCGGAAGCCAGACCGTTCCCGTGTCCCTTTTGGGAACATAGGCACCTTCGCGTCTTCCGCCGCTGCGGGCGTGCGCGAAACTTCGCCGGCCTGTCGCATCATGGCGTTCAGTAAAGACATGCGCAGAGAGAGCACAAAGTCCGCCGACTTTCCAGGGGTGAGCCTGAATATCCGTGACAGTACTGAGTGGGAAACGGTGCAGGCCGTGGCCGGCGCCTGGGTTTTGCGGCTGCGCATGGGCGTCAACCGGGGCCGAGCGCCTCCATGGGCCCGTCGCGCGGTGGTGCGATTCGGCGCTTTTCAAGGGTGGGTGGGGCGGGTTAGGATGGGGGGATGAGACACGCGGGAAAAGCGCGGCGGGCGGGCTGGACGATACTGTTCTGGTCGCTGGTGTTGCTGGTGGCGATGGTGGCGGGCGGGGTGGTGGCGGCGCTGGTGAGTTCGCTGATTGCGGCGGTGGCGGCCGTGCTGGCCGTGGTGTGGCTGGTGTTTGCGCTGTTCACGCTGTATTTTTTCCGCGATCCTGAGCCGCTGACGCCGACGATTCCGAACGCGATTGTGGCGCCGGCGCACGGCAAGGTGGACGCGATTGGGGAGGCGGAGGAGCCGGCGTTCATGGGCGGGGTGTGCCAGCGGATTTCGATCTTCATGAGCGTGTTGGACGTGCATGTGCAGAGGGCGCCGGTGAGCGGCACGGTTGCGTATCAGCACTACACTCCCGGGCAATTCCTCAGCGCGACCAAGGCGCAGAGCGCCGAGTTCAACGAGAATGCGCTGGTCGGGCTCACGGTGAAGGAGTATCCGGGCGAGAAGATTGCGATGCGCCTGATTGCGGGGATCATCGCACGCCGGATCGTGTCGTGGGTCGGCGTGGGGGACGTGCTCGAGCGGAGTGATCGGGTCAGCCTGATCCGCTACGGTTCCCGGGTTGATTTGTACCTGCCGCGATCGGTGAAGCTCCATGTCAAGCTGGGGGAGAAGGTGAAGGGTGGGGAGACGATTGTGGCGTCCTTTCCCTGAGCAGGCTATGGAAGTGACCTCTGCGTTGCCGGGCGGCGAGACGGAGCCGCCGGAGCCGAAGCTGAAGATCTATTTTCTGCCGAACCTGCTGACGGCCGGCAACCTGTTTTGCGGCTTCATCGCGCTGACGAAGATTGTGGAGGCCAACATCGACTCGCCGGACTTCACGAGCGGGATTCGGGTTGCCCTGTTCTACATTCTGCTGGCGTGCATTTTTGATTTGCTGGACGGGCGCGTGGCGCGGCTGGGGGGGCGGGACAGCCCGTTTGGACGGGAGTTCGACTCGCTGGCGGACATTGTGTCGTTCGGGGTGGCGCCGGCCTTTCTGGTGCATCGGATTGTGCTGGGCGAGGTGTTTCGTGACATCCCGCGGCTGGGCTGGTTCATCGCGTCGATTTACCTGATTTGCGGGGCGTTTCGGCTGGCGCGATTCAACTGCATGGCGTGGGCGAAGACCAGGGCGGGCGACGGCAGGGAGTTCCTGGGTTTCCCGATTCCGATGGCGGCGGGGCTGGTGGCATCGCTGACGTTGTTCTTGTTGTGGGTGGACGACCACGGGTTTTCCAGGAGCCGCTACCGCTACATCCTCCCGGTGATCATGATCTTCCTGTCCCTGATGATGGTGAGCCGCGTGAAGTATCCCAGCTTCAAGTCGCTGGACCTGCGAGCGACCCGGACGTTCCCCAAGATGCTGGTCATTGTGGTGACCGTGGGGTTTTTCATCCTGATGTGGGAGCGGGTGCTGCATTTTGTGCTGCCCGTCGTGTTCACCGCGTACCTCGCCTACGGATTTGTCCGACCGCGAATCTCGCGGAAGATACGCCGGGACATCGAGGAGGAGAATGAGGATGAGGAAGCGGACTTGGCGTAGGCGGTGAGCGGGCATGTTGGGTCTTTCTCCCATCGTGCTGGCAGCGCTGACCGGCTTCATCAGCGGGCTGCTGCTGTCGATCCCCGTCGGCCCCGTCAACCTCACCATCATCAACGAGGGCGCCCGCCGCGGATTCCGCTGGGCGCTGATGATCGGCTGCGGGGCGACGTTGATGGAGGTGGGGTATTGCGCGCTGGCGTTCACGGGGTTCTCGTCCTTTTTCGACGAGGGCTATGTGAAAGCCGGGATGGAACTGTTCAGTTTTGTGTTCATGCTGTACCTGGGCGTCAAGTTCCTCGGCACCCGGTCCGTCAGCGTGGCCACGATCATCCTGCCCATGCGCAGCCACCTTGAGGAGCGCATCGAGGAGCGCATCGAGGATAAGCTGCATCCGCACTCGGCGTTCATGATCGGACTGGTGCGGGTGATGGCCAATCCGGGCGTGCTGGTGTTCTGGATCATTCTTGCCGCGCATTTTGTGTCCCGCGAATGGGTGGCGCCCCAGCTGTTGAGCAAGCTGGCCTGCATCGCGGGCGTGGCCATGGGGACCGGGGGATGGTTCATCGGGTTGAGCTGGGCGGTGTCGCTGGGCCACCGGAGATTCACCGAGCGCACCCTGTTGCGGATGGAGCATGTCTCGGGGGCAATCCTGCTGGCGCTGGCGCTGGCGCACGGCGTCCATATCGTCTGGCAGATGGCGCATCCCGGGGTGGAACGGTCCGGGCCTCGGCAGCACCTCGAGCATGGGCGCGGCGGGGATGCCGCCGCCGGGCGGCTCCGGTAGCGGCGCGGAAGCCCCGCGGTCAAGATTGGTATTTGTCTTTTGCGGCCCCGATCCGTAACATTGGTGGCCAGAGCGGCGACGGACTCGCGGGGTCAGGGTTGGCGCGGGCCGCATCGCCCGGCGGCAAATCGGAGCATGAACAGCGTCTTACTGATTCAACAGGACGAGCCGGACCGTGAGGCCCTGGCCCGCCACTTGCGTCATGCGGGCTGGCATGTCTGGGAATGCAGCACCCGGGAGGAGGGGCTGGCGCTGGCGCGGCAGCATCGTCCGGCAGTGGTGCTCTGGCACGCAACCACCCAGGGCGAGGACCGTTTTGAGTTGTGCCGCGACCTCCGCAGCGATCCGGGGCTGGCGGGCGTGAGGATCATCGTGGTCAGGGGGGGGGGCCAGGCGGACGACCAACCCCTTGCCATGGCGTCCGGCGCCGACGCATTCGCGACCGCTCCTGTGGCGCCGGCGGACTTGGTGCGCCTGATAACCCTCCTGGCGGTGCCGTCGCCAGGCGCGGCGGATTCCGCGAACGCGGCCCACGAAACGGTGGTGCGGTTCTGGGGAGTGCGCGGCTCGATTCCAGCGCCGGGACGCGGCACCCTGGAATACGGGGGCAACACCTCGTGCATCGAGGTGCGGGCGGACGGCGAGATCATCGTGCTGGATTCCGGGAGCGGAATCCGGCTGTTGGGGCACGAGCTGGCCAGCGAATTCAAGGTGCGCCCCCTGCGGCTGACCATCCTCATCACCCACACGCACTGGGATCACATCCAGGGATTCCCGTTCTTTCTGCCAGCTTACGACCGCAAGAACCACATCCGCATCCTGGGCCACGAGGGCGCCCGGGAAAGCCTGACCCGGATTTTCTCCCTGCAAATGGAAGGGCCGTTTTTTCCCATTGATTTCAAGGAACTGCCCGGGCACATCGTGATCGAGGAGCTTCAAAACGGCGAATTCAGCATCGGCCGCGTCCGCGTGCGGACGGTGTTCACCAACCACCCTGGGGCGTGCCTGGGCTACCGGCTGACGACGGACCAGGGGACGATCGCGTATTTGCCGGACAACGAGCCGTGTTACCTCGTGCATCCGCAGGCGCGGGCGCAACTGGGCGAGCTGGGGCGCGGCAGTTCTGCCGCGCAAGCGCAGGAAGACCTGACCCGCGAGTTCATCCGGGGCGCCGAGGTGGTGATCCTGGACTCGCAATATGACGCCCGGGAATACAAATCACGGATGGGCTGGGGGCATGGCTGCGTGGACGACGTGGTGCGGCTGGCGATCCAGGCCGAGGTGCAGCGGCTCTATCTGTTTCACCATGATCCGGACCACGACGACGCCAAGATTGCGAGCATGGTGGACCAGGCCCGGAGCCTCGCAGCCGCCCACAAAAGCCCGATCGTGATCGAAGCCGCCCGGGAAGGCGGTCAGTGCACTCTGAGGAGGCCCTGAGCACCGCGCCCTCCGGATCCCCGGTCGCTGCCACGTCCTGCGGGAGCCCGCCACCATCTCCATCCTTGGACTGAGGGGGGAGAGGGGCCTGGGGCAGCGGCGGGTTCATTCCCACTCGATGGTGGCGGGGGGTTTGCTGGAGAGGTCGAGGCAGACGCGGTTGACGCCCTGGACTTCGTTGATGATGCGGGTGGAGAGGCGCTCCATGAGGTCGTAGGGGAGCCTCACCCAGTCGGCGGTCATGCCGTCCTGGGAGTCGACCACGCGCAGCGCCACCGTGTAGTCATAGGTGCGCTCGTCGCCCATGACGCCGACGCTTCGGACGGGCAGCAGCACGGCGAAGCTCTGCCACAGCTTGTAATACCAGCCGCTGGCTTTCATCTCCTCGAGCACGATGCTGTCGGCCTGGCGCAGGATGGCCAGGCGCCGTGGGGTGATTTCCCCCAGAATGCGCACGGCCAGCCCCGGGCCGGGGAACGGCTGGCGGTAAACGATCTCCCTGGGCAGGCCCAGTTCCAGCCCCAGCAGGCGGACTTCGTCCTTGAACAGGTATTTCAAGGGTTCCACCAGCTCGAATTTCAGGTTCCTGGGCAGGCCGCCCACGTTGTGGTGGCTCTTGATCAGCGCCGCCGGATTGCCGCCGACGGGCACCGACTCGATGACGTCCGGATACAGGGTGCCTTGGGCCAGGAACCGGGCCCGGCCGACCTTGCGGGTGGCCGCCTCGAAGGCCCGGATGAACTCGCGTCCGATGATTTTGCGTTTGCGTTCGGGGTGGGTCACGCCTTTGAGCCGGCGGAGGAACCGGTGCGAAGCGTTCTCGTAATGCAGGCGGATCTTGAACGACCGGGCAAACACCTCGCGCACCATGCCCGCCTCGCCGCCGCGCAGAACGCCGTTGTTGACGAAGATGCAGGTGAGCTGGTCGCCGACGGCCCGCTGAATCAGGGCCGCCGCAACGCTCGAGTCCACCCCGCCACTCAACCCCAGGAGAACCCGCTCCGCGCCCACCCGGGCGCGGATCTCGGCCACGGCGCGTTCCACGAAGTTGTGCATCGTCCAGTCGCGGCGGCAGCCGCAGACGCGGTGGACGAAATTGCCGAGAACCTCGGCGCCGCGGGGGGTGTGGACCACTTCCGGGTGGAACTGCAGGCCGAACAGGCTGCGGGCGCGGTGCTCGATCGCGGCGTGATCGGAATTGGGGCTGACGGCGACCGTCTTGAAGCCGGAAGGCAGGCGGGTGAGCTTGTCGCCATGCGAGTTCCAGACCTGGAGCGTTCCCGGCAGATTGGCGAACAGGGGGCAGGACTTGTCCGTGACGGTCAGGCTGGTTTTGCCGTATTCGCGTTTGGCCCCGGGCTCGACCCGCCCGTGGAGGTGCCGGGCCAGCAACTGCAATCCGTAGCAGATGCCGAGGATGGGGATGCCGAGGGCGAACACTGCGGGATCGGGCTGGGGAGCCTGGGGGGCATAGACGCTGGCGGGGCCGCCGGACAGAATGATGCCGCGGGGCCGCAGCGCGGCAAGGTCGGAGGCGGGTGTCGAGAAGGGGAGGATGGTGCAGTAGACATTGGCTTCGCGGATGCGGCGGGCGATGACCTGGGTGTATTGGGATCCGAAATCCAGAATCGCCAACTGCTCCGTCATGGGATGCGTTGTCATGGGTTTCGCGCCCCGTCAGTCTTGCGCCATCCGCAGCCGCTGGTCCAGGTCGTGCGCCAGCAACCGGTCGATCACCGGGTCGAGATCGCCCTCCACCACGCTCTGCAAGTTGTACAACGTCAGCTCGATCCGATGGTCCGTCACCCGATTCTGCGGGAAATTGTAGGTGCGGATCTTTTCACTGCGTTCGCCGGTGCCCACCTGGGCTTTGCGCTGGGCGGCGTACTTGGCGTTTTCCTCGGCGACCTTTTGTTCGAGCAAGCGTGAGCGCAGCACGGTGAGTGCGCGGGCTTTGTTCTTCAACTGGGAGCGCTGGTCGGCGCAGCGGACGGTCAGGCCCGAGGGTTTGTGAGTGATCTGCACCGCCGAGTCGGTCGTGTTGACCCCCTGCCCCCCGGGACCTGAGGCCCGGCACACGGTGATCTCGATTTCGTCCGGCTTGAGTTCGATGTCGACCTCTTCCGCCTCGGGGAGCACAGCCACGGTGGCCGTGCTGGTGTGGACACGCCCCTGCGCCTCGGTGGCGGGGACGCGCTGGACGCGGTGCACGCCGCTTTCGAATTTCAGGCGCTTGTAGACGTCCGTGCCGCTCACGGCAAAGACGATTTCCTTGAAGCCGCCGAGGTCGGACGGGCTGGAGTCGAGCGTTTCGGATTTCCAGCCGTGCGCTTCGGCGTAGCGGGTGTACATCCGGAACAGGTCCGCGGCGAACAGGGCCGATTCCTGGCCGCCGGCGCCGGCGCGGATTTCAATGATGGTGTTGCGCGAGTCGGCGGGGTTGGGGGGGAGGATGCCGTATTGCAGCGCCCGCGCGAGGCGGTCTTCCTCGGCTTCGAGCCGGGCGATGTCGTCTTTTGCCAGCTGGCCGAGCTCGGAGTCGGGCGGTTCGCTCCGCAACAGGGCCCGGTTCTGGTCGAGATCGGCGCGCGCTTTGGTGTAGGCGGCCGCCGTGGCGACGAGGTCCTTGAGCCGGGAATACTCGCGAGAGAGATCCTGGGCGCGCTTGGCGCTCGCAAAAACCCTGGGATCGCTCAGCGCCGCTTCGACCTCGGCCAGGCGGCGGCTGAACTTCTCGATGTGGGGACGCAACTCCATCTCGGAAAACACAATCCGCCCGCCGGGGACGGGACCCGGGCGGGCGGACGACAGGGAGCCCGGCTAGGCTTTCTTCTTCTTGGCGCGAAAGGCTTCCTGTGCGGCCTTGGTCTTGGCCAGGCGCTGCTGGAACTTGTCGACGCGCCCGGCGGTGTCCACAAACTTCTGCTGCCCGGTGTAAAAGGGATGACACATGTTGCAGATGCCCACGATGATCTCCGGCCGCGTCGAACGCGTCTTAATCACGTTGCCGCACGCGCAGCGGATTTCCGCAGCCTGGTATTTCGGATGAATGTCAGCTTTCATAAACGAGCGGGGTAACCTACCAGCCGCCCCGGCGTTGACAAGCGTTAATTGGCCCGCAAAAGCGGAAACCAGCGGAAACGGAGAAGCCAAGAAAAGGGCGGGAGAGCGCAAGGCCGCACCACGGACGGGCTGGGGGTGTCCTCCGCGGAGCCGCGGGGTGGCGGCGCTGCGGGGCGGAGGGCAGCGCTAGCGAGCCGCGGGCTCAGACTGTTCGAGGCGTTCGGAGGGTTGCAGGCCGGGGGTGTTCATTCAAGGGTCCATGGACCCACGTGCGGCTCGCTCCACAAAACCGCTGCGCGGTTTTGTCCCGAAGATGGCATGGAACCCGCCGCGCAGCGGCGGGATAGAGTTCTTG
>JAFGQR010000079.1 GCA_016935555.1 Verrucomicrobiota bacterium | reverse complement strand
CTTCGAACAACCGGTGCAGTTGGCCGGATGTACCTTCAGGCAACTCTTTGTGACGGATCTGGGACACGAGGCACCGACCATTCTGTTGACGAATCAGAAGGCCTCTCACAAAACCCTCCTTACGCGCTATGCGCGGCGGATGCTGATCGAAAACAGCCTGAGTGATGCGGTGCGGTTCTTCCACATGGACGCGCTCAGCTCGGCGGTCGGATTGAAGGTGGATTTTGATATGGCCCTGCTGGTGATTGCCAGCGGGCTCTATCGCTTGGTGGCGCGGCGCATGCGGGGATACGCCGACGCGCATGCGCGACAAATCTTTCGCGATCTTCTGGATCTTCCGGCCGAGATTGAGATCACCGAGCGGGAAGTGCGTGTCGAATTCCATCGTCGGGCCCACTTACCGATTGTCCTCGCTTCTGGCCTGTGCGACCGGGCGGTGCCGATTCCGTGGTGGCCTGACCACCGCCTGCGCTTGACGACCTACACCGGGCGCTGACGGCCGGCCGGCGGGCCCCGGGTGTTAGTTAAATCCCGCGCCGTGGAAATCGAGGCTAGTTTACCCGCCCGACCCTGGCAAGTAGAAGCAGCTATTCCTGAGAGTGCAGCTTTGGAGTGGGGCGTAGATGCCGCTGATCATGTTGGTGCTGGCTTCCACTAGTAACGCGGGATTTTTCGGCGTGCAATCGGGGCCTCGCCCATGCCAAACTGCCGCCATGACTGGCTCCGGCGACAACGGCGCCCGCGCGACGCCAGCACAATTCGGGGAATTCACCGCGACGCACTGGAGCGTGGTGCTGGCGGCGGGGCAACAGGAGTCCCCCCGAGCCGACGCAGCTCTCGAAAGATTGTGCCGGACTTATTGGTATGCGCTCTACGTCTATGTCCGGCGGCGCGGGCACAGCCCGGAAGACGCCCAGGATCTGACGCAACAGTTCTTCGCGCTGTTCCTGCAAAAGGAATACTTCCGCCTGGCAGACCCCCAGCGCGGCCGGTTCCGGACTTTCTTGCTGCACGCCCTCGAACATTTCCTGGTTAACGAATGGAAACGCGCGCAACGCGCCAAGCGCGGCGGGGGCGCCCCTTGCCTGTCGCTGGACGCCGACGGCGCCGAGCGTCGATACGCGGTTGAGCCGCTGACGATGCTGACGCCGGAACGGGCCTATGAGAAGCGGTGGGCCAGGACCTTGTTGGAACAGGTGCTGGCGGCCTTACAGCAGGAATACGTGCAGTCGAACCAGGACCGGCTCTTCGACGCGTTGGCGGAAATGCTGTGGGGCAAGGACGCCTCGGTGTCCTACGCCCAAATCGGGGAGCGCCTGGGCATGAGCGAGGGCGCCGTCGGTGTGGCGATGCACCGCCTGCGTCGGCGCTACCAGGAGCGCTTGCGCACCGAGGTGGCGCATACGGTCGCCGAGCCGGGCGAGGTGGACGAAGAACTGCACTACCTGCTGGCCGTGGTCAGCGGATGATGCGTGATGCGTGAGTACGGCGATCGTGTAATGTTTGCCCGCAATTGTTGTAGAACCAAGTGAGACCGTCGGCGAACTGTCTATGGGCAGCACTCAAGTATGCCGTCGCTGTGGAGTTCAGATAACCGACTCCACCGCGCAAGGCTATTGCCTGAGCTGCCTCATCCGCGAAGGGCTGGGAGGCGGAGGGGAGAGATCAGAGGTCAGAGATCAGAGAACGGAGGACAGAGGTCAGCAGGCTGAGGCAATCGCAAATCGCAAATCGCAAATCGCAAATTCAAATAGACTTGCGCGGTTGGGAATGGCGGTACTTCTGGCAACTCTGCCGGAGCGACGAAGAGTTTCGGCTGCATGGTTACTCCAACTCCGTGGGCGTGCTGGCCTTCTCGGCGGACGGCAAATGGCTGGCGGTGCGTCGCGAACGCGGCGCGGTCGCCCTCTGGGACACTCGGTTGAGGAAGCCGGTCGTCGAGTTGCCCGGCAGCGGCTCGTTCAAGGCGCTCGCCCTTTCGCCGCCGGGGAACCTGCTCGCTTACGGCGACGTCGGAAGCAACGGCATCCCGGTGGTGAGCCTCTGGCACATCACCACCCGACGGGCGAGTCAGCTCCCTCATCACGGCGGAGCCGCTCGGCTGGCATTCTCTCCCGATGGAACGTTACTGGCCAGTTGGGCCAGCGACGGGGTGGTGAGGTTGTGGCAGGTCGAATCCCGGCAACTCATCACCAACGCCCAATTCGCCAAACCGGAAAGCGATCGCTGCGGAGAAATCCTGTTCTTGCGCGAGGATCGCGGGCTCGTGATTGGTGAATCCAAAGCCATCCGACTGTGGGACTGGGTCTCGGGAAAGCAGAAGACGATTCCGGTCCCTGAACCCAACAAACCTGTCGGCGCACTCGCCTTGTCGCCGGATGGGAAGTTCCTGGTTGCCGGCTACAACCAGATTCAGGTCTGGGACGTCGCCACGATTTGGGATCTGCCGACCGACCGTATGGTGCCCACGGTGGGGTCGCCCATCGCGCACCGCAGCCGGATCTTCGATCTGGCCGTCGCATCGGACAATGACCTGCTGGCCATCGCGAGTGGAGAGCAGACGGTACCGCTTTGGAGCCTCAGTCAGAAGCGGGAAATCCGCCGCTACCAGGGGAACAGGCATGAAGTCTGGGCGGTTGCGTTCTCGCCGAACGGCAAACACCTCGCAAGCGGCGGCCGGGACGGTTCCGTGCGCTTCTGGGATCCCTCAGGGAAGCCGGCGGCAAAGCCATACGCGGTCTTGCCGATGCCCGTCTGGAGTGCGGCCTTTGCGTTCGCCCCTGATGGCACGCAGTTTGTTACCTTGAACTACACCAACCGGTCAGAACCACCTTCGCTCTGGGACACCGCTACCCTGCGCAAAGTGGACACGCTGTCGTTCCTCGGGACGAACAACTCGGCGGTGAAATGGTCGCCGGATGGCCGACTGTTCGCGGTCGGCGACTGGCGCGGGAACCTCAGGATTTGGGAGGTCGCCAGTCATCGCCTCCTCACCAACTTTGCCACCGAGGGGATCCACATCGGCACGATCCGGTTTGCCGGCGGGGGCCGCTCGCTGTTTTGCGGGTTCACCGTTCGCACCAACGGCTACCCCCGCACCGCGAAAATCTGGAACGTGGCCGACTGGCGCGAGATCCACATGCCGGCCGAGGCCATCCAGCACGGTCAGTGGGGTGCGGTGTCGCCCGATAACCGCACCTTTGCCTCCTTGGTTGCGGACGGCACGGTTGGCTGGTGGGACCTGGCGTCCGGGCGCCGGTGCGCCCTATTTCCGCGACATTTTGCCAGCGTGGATGGGTACATGGCTTTCTCGCCGGATAGCCGGACGCTGGCGGCCTCGGCCACCGACGGTCTGACCACGCTGTGGGACGTCCCCACAGGCCAGATTCGGGAGACCGTGCGCGGCAATGTCCGGGCCGTGCACGGCGTGGCCTTTTCGCCTGATGGACAGCGCTTGATCAGCGGCGGCGCCGATCCGGCCGATGTCGTCCGGCTGATGGACCTGGGCAGCCATCGCTACGTCGCCACGCTCTCTGGTGAGCCGGATCAATACTGGTTTCTGGAAATGTCCGCCGACGCCAACACGCTGGTGGCCGTCGGCCATAACGGAACCGCGTTGCTCTGGCGCGCGCCCTCCTGGGCTGAAATCGAGGCGGCAGAGAAGAGCCAGGCCACTCCCTGAAGCCGTCCCGATTTCGTTCTTCCACTCGATGGGCTGTCATGCTATCATTGATAGCAGAAGAGAGATTGACGCGATATGCCACAACTGATTGTCCGAAAGATCGAAGAGAAAGTCGTGAAGAAGCTCAAAGAGCAAGCGGGAGCGCATGGAGTGTCCATGGAAGCAGAGCATCGACGGATCCTGCGTGAGGCGTTGCTGGGCAAAGCCACCCGGAAACTGTCGTTCAAGGATGCCCTGCTCGCCATGCCCGACGTGGGCGAGGACAAAGATTTCGAGCGAGTTCCGCAGATCCAGCGCCCCGTTGAGCTATGAGCGGCTTCCTGCTCGACACCAATGTCCTGAGCGAACTCCGGAAGCAGAGCCGGTGCGACGCGGGGGTGCGATCATGGTTTGAGGAAGCCACGGCCGAGGATTTGTTCGTCAGCGTATTGGTTTTGGGAGAAATCCGCCAAGGCATCGAACGCATTCGCCTGCGGGATCAACCGCAAGCACGCGCCTTGGAGAAATGGCTGCGGTGGATTTCGGCCGAATTTGCCGACCGGCTGTTGCCGGTGGACGAACCGGTGGCCGACCAGTGGGGCCGGCTGGGGTTGCGCCAGCCAGTGCCACTGCTCGACGCGCTGCTGGCAGCGACCGCCTTGGTCCACGGACTTGTGGTGGTCAGCCGGGACGAAGAGGGATTCCGCAACACTGGCGCGAGGGTGCTGAACCCATTCTCCAAGTCCACGGCAACGGGCACCTGAAGGCACTGGTTGGTGGCTTTCGGGCGCGTGCAAGTTCCGTGTTCCTGATCGAACGGTCTTGCAGACGGCGCACCAGCGTTTGTTCGGACTTGTTTCGGATTTCGCTTCGTCCAGCCAGAATCGCGCGCCAAATGGGTGCAATTCTTCTGGATGCGGAATTACTTGAAGGCAGAAAAATGGGGGCAGAAAAATGCTGCTTCTCATTTTTCTGCCCCCATTTTTCTGCCTTGGTCGCCCCACTCGGCGTTTCGGCGTTTCGCAGGCCAGAGTTTGGTTCTGGATCGGCTAGGTTAGGATTTCGTGCTTCGGATTTCCCTTCGTTCCCTTCGTTGCCTTCTGAAATCTTTCCTGCAGAAACCCAGTAAAGTTTTCCCCGTTTCGTTGCAGAAGCCGAGTGAACGGATAATAGGTCGTGCGGGAATCGACCTGGAACGACCGTGAACAACGATGAAAACGCGACAACCTCTTTTTTCTGGCCCGGCACGGGGAGCCGGGATTGTCACAAGCCTGCCCACCGACGGCTCAGCCGATGCGATTGACTCGGATGCCGACGGTCACACCACCTGCCAGGAGTGGCGTTGCCTGACCAATCCCACCAACGCGCTCTCGGTCCTGCGGCTTCTCTCGGCGTCGCCAGTTGGCACCGACGTGACGGTGAGTTGGCAGAGTGTGCCCGGGGTGAGCTATTTCCTCGAGTGCAGCACAAACCTGGCGGCAACGCCCTGCTTCACGCCGCTGGCCACGAATCTCCCTGGCGTGGCCGCTTCAAGCGGTAAAGCGCCTTAGAAATGCCGCCGGTCGTAGAATCTCGATGCCGAAGGGTTTGCCTAGGTCAAGCAAGTCCTTATCGTAAGTGACGATCATCGCGTGGGCCGAAAGCGCGGCAGCGAGGTAAGGATCATCGGATGCATCGCGGCTGCGCGGTTTGCCCAACGACGCGGGTTCGACCCGGCGGACTTTCTCCAGATACCACGTCAAGGCACCGCCAACATTGTGCGTGGATTTTCTCTCCCGCGCCAGCCGGATCACGGTCTTGCGGGTTTCCTCCAGTGTGAATTCCGTGCCAAACGCAAACGCCTGACGCCGTGCCAACCTGACGAGACAAGCCCACGCTTCCCCCCGAAACACCAGTCCCGCGGCAGCGACATTGGCGTCAATGACGACGCGCACGGAGTTCCTTTCGCACCTGCTTTTGTATCCGGAGGATGTCCTCAATGTCCGTGTCCTCGGGTCCGGCGGGGGCGCCGTGGGTGACCGTCTCCAGAAAGCGCACATCGGCCTCGACTTCCTTGCGGATTTTTTCCCGTACCAAATCGCGAAAGAACTCACTGGCGTTGCCGTAGTCGCGTTCCACGGTCGCCCGCACAAACTCCGCCATCGGTCCTGGGAGTGAAATGTTCATCGTATCCATCTTCATACGCCACGCAATCTATATCTATTGCCAATGCTTGGCAAGCACGGGTTCCGGCGGATGTTCTTCTCGAATCGTCCAACGACGATCGCGAGTTCGTCCCAGCGCTGTCCAGCCCAACGCCTGCTGGGGACTGTCGCGCTCCGTCCCAGCACCCCACAAAAGGCTTGCAGCACGGGCCTCGCCTGTGGGCAGACTCCCGCCATGACTGGCTCCGGCGACAACGGCGCCCGCGCGACGCCAGCAGCCTCGGGGGCCTTTACCGCCACGCACTGGAGCGTGGTGCTGGCGGCGGGGCAAGCCGAGTGGCCCCAAGCGGCCGGGGCCCTGGAGACCCTCTGCCGCACCTACTGGTATCCCCTCTACGTCTATGTCCGCCGGCGCGGGCACAGCCCCGAAGACGCCCAGGATCTGACGCAAGCGCTCTTCGCCCGGTTGCTGGAGAAAAACAGCTTCGCCGCAGCGCACCCCGACAAGGGCCGGTTCCGCTCGTTTCTGCTGGGGGCATTCAAGCATTTGCTGGCCGATGAGTACGCCAAAGCCCAAGCGAAGAAACGCGGAGGGGGCTACATACTCGTTTCGTGGGAACAGGCCAGCGCCGAAGCCCAGTTCAGCCAGGAACCAATGGATGAAACGTCGCCTGACCAACTCTTTGATCGGCGCTGGGCGTTGACGGTGTTGGACCGAGCGGTCAGCCGCTTGCGCGAGGAATATCGCGGTGGAGGCGACGAACCGCTGTTCGAGCGTCTGAAGGTCTATGTAACCGGCGACATGGCCGCGCCGTCGTATGCGGACAGCGCCGCCGCCCTCGACCTAAGCGAGAGCGCAGTCAAGTCGGCGATCTACCGGCTGCGCCGGCGCTACCACGCGCTGGTGCGGGACGAAGTCGCCCAGACGGTGGCCGATCCCAACGAGCTCGAGGCCGAGATTCGCCACTTGATGGCCCTGTTCAGCACGTCGCGAGGAACTTTTTAGCTCCGTTGCCGCAGTACAAAATGAAAGGCCGTCTCTTTGCGCCGAAGCCGGAGTGAGGGGACTACGGAGGGAAGCCATGCCTGAAACGTCACGTTGTCCGGTTTGCGGAACGCCGCTGCCCAGCGACGCGCCGGAGGGGCTTTGCCCGCGCTGCTCGTTCGGTGGCGCGCTGGAAGTGGAGTCCGAAGGCCGAGAGCAAAGGTCAGAGGTCAGCGACCAGGAAACCACTGACGCCTCACCCCTCCCCAGGCGCTTCGGCGACTACGAGTTGCTCGAAGAAATCGCGCACGGCGGGATGGGCGTGGTGTACAAAGCCCGTCAGGGGTCGCTCAACCGCACGGTGGCGGTGAAGCTGATTCGTGCCGGGCCCTACGCCAGCAAGGAATATGTGCATCGCTTCCGCGTGGAGGCGTCGGCGGCGGCGGTGTTGCAGCATCCGCATATCGTGGCGGTCCACGAGGTCGGCGTGCACCAGGGGCAGCACTATTTCTCGATGGATTATGTGGCGGGCCGGAGCCTGGCTCAGATCGTGCGCGAGGGGCCGTTGGCGCCCAACCGGGCGGCGCGTTACGTGCAGCAGATTGCCGAGGCCATCGAGTATGCGCACGCCGCGGGCATCTTGCACCGGGACCTCAAGCCCTCCAACGTGCTCATCGACGCCCAGGACCAGCCGCGCATCACGGATTTCGGCCTGGCCAAGCAGTTGCACAGCGACTCGGCGGTGACACTCACGGGCGAGGTGATCGGCACACCGGGCTACATGCCGCCTGAGCAGGCCAGCGGCCGGCGCGGTGCCGTCCAAGCCTGGAGCGATGTCTATTCGTTGGGCGCCATTTTGTATCATCTGTTGACGGGCCGGGCGCCGTTTGCGGGGTTGTCGATTGAAGCGACCATCGATGCGATGTTGCACCAAGATCCGGTGTCAGTGCGGTTGTTGAATCCGGCGGTGCCGCGCGACTTGGACACGATTTGCCTCAAATGCCTGGAGAAAGAACCGGCGAAGCGCTACGTCAGCGCGCAGCTTCTGGCCGAAGAGCTGGGGCGGTTCCTCAACCAGAAACCGATCCTGGCGCGGCCGCTCCACACGGCGGGCCGGACCTGGCGCTGGTGCCGGCGCAATCCGCGTCTGGCTTCGGCCGTTGGCCTGGCCGTGTTGAGTTTGCTGATCGGACTCGCGGGCGTGTCCTGGCAATGGCGCCGGGCGGAATCCCAGCGACAGCGGGCTGAAGCCGGCGAGTTGTTGGCCCGGCAGCAAGGCTATGTCTGGGACATGAACCTGGCGCAACAAGCCATCACAGCCAAAAATCGGGGCCGAGCGCTCGAGCTGTTGAACCGCCACCGCCCCGCGGACAAATCCGAAATCCGAAATCCGAAATCCGAAAGTTCGAGTGGGGTTACCTTTGGCAACACTGCCAAAGCAAAGCCGAAGCGGTCGTGGGCAGGCTTCCCAGTGGCATTCGTTCGCTGGAGGTGTCGCCTGATGGGCGCTGGCTCGTAGCCGGATCGGCACGCGGCGCCGTGAAGGTTTGGGATCTCTCGACCGACGAGGACCTCTCGTTGGTGCCGGAACGAGGGCCCAAAGGCTGCGCCACCTTCTCACCCGACAGCCGTCTGGTGCTCTTTGACGACCAGAGCATGGAATCCAGCGGGAGGATCGGCGTCTGGGACCTGCACGCGCGGCAGCACTTGACCCCGATTACAGACGCGTGGTGGGTAGGGCCGATGGCCTTTTCCCCCGATGGCAAGTGGTTCGGATACGGCGTCTGCAGTCCGAAATACCAAAGGAAGGTCGTGGTCCTGGATTTTCCCACACGGAAGAAAGTCGGTGAGGTGGAGGCTTTGACCGGGTTCATGGGAAGCCATCACGGGTTTGGCTGGGTGTTTACTCGCGACAGCCGGAGCATCATTCTTTCCGAAAACGATCCCGACCGTCGGATTGTTTTGGGGTCTCTCACGGCCGGGAGTAAACCCCAATATTTCCCCGGACATGGTGAGGCGATCACCGTGATGGCCATCAGCCCGAGCGGCCAGATCTTGGCGACGGGCGCCGGCTTCACAGAAACAAACATCAACCTCTGGGAAGTCCCCTCATTCCACCCGCTGGGCAAACTCGCCGGTCATGAACGGTGGGTTGTCGGGCTTCAGTTCTCGCCGAATGGTCAGATCCTGGCGTCGGCCAGCGCGGATCAAACGGTCCGGCTCTGGGATGTGGCCACCAGAAGATCTCGCTGGGTTTCTCGTAGACTTCCCCAGGAAGTGTGGCGCGTCTGCTTTGCACCGGACGGTGGTAGGCTGTTCAGTGGATCCAGCGATGGCTGGATTTACCGCTGGTCCCCCGACGCCCCTCAAGGCACTGCTGATGTCTGGTGCAGTCAAGCAGGGTTGAAAACCATGACCGTTGCGCCGGAGGGAAAGCAATTCGGCGGAATCCGGCAAGGCAGCGTGTGTCTGGGCCAAACTGGAGATGGGGCGCTCGCCAGCCCACTCCCGGAACTGGGCACCAACAACACCTGCCTCTTGTTCTCGTCGGACGGACAGTCTTTGTTCGCGGGGACCCAATCTGGTGAAGTCCAGGTATGGTCTGTCCCTCACCGCCGGCTGTTGCGAACGCTGCCGGGCTCAGCCGAGCCGGTCCGGCGGTTGCGGCAAGATGCGCAAGGCCGTGTCCTGGTAGTCGGGCAATGGAAGAAAGATGCTGAGGTAGGTTTTCCCTGCCGGATTCGAGTCTGGCGCGTGTCTTCATTCGCCGAGATCGCACAGCAGGAGAAGCAGCGGGCTGGTGTGAAATAGTCAGCTCCTGAATCGTCACGTCCGCGCCGGCGTTCCGCTGACCCGCGCAACTTCCACCGCTCGCTCCCGAAGTACCTTTTGGAAGCAGAGAAATGAACATGCCTTAGCCAAACCGAAAGGAACCGACCTATGATTCCCAGAAAAGACATCGCAGCAATAACCCTCGCCCTGGCGGCGGGCGTGTCGACGGCCTCCGCGCAGACCTGGGTGTGGAGCGATGATTTTAGCCCTCCACTCGTCGGATGGACGCCTGTGCACGGGCAGATAACCGAAGTCAATGAGCAGTTCGTCCTCTCTGCGAGCTTCGGTCCCTTCCAAACCAACAGCCCCACCGCCACCCACGCCGCTGGAGTCCATTCCATACCAACTTCAGGTCCGCTGCCGGACAACCAGACGCTGGAACTGCGCGCCGATTTGGGCGGCGCCAATCAAGCCGACGCCTGGGCTGGCCTGCATTTCTTCTGGCTGTCCCAGGGCCAAGGTTACATCTTCTTCAAGGATCAGGACGAGGTTGGGATCTGCAAGTTCTATGACTCAGCCAACTCCCTGGCTTGGTTCTTTTACGAGCACCGTCCGCTCCCCAACGAAAATGTCACCTTGGTCCTGGCCCTCACGCGCCGCGGATCCAATGTCGAGATTACCACGCGCGTCCTGGACAAGGACAACGCGAACGCGCTCGTGTTTGAGCGCACGGTGACCGACACGCCCCAGGCGGATCCGGTCCTGCCCGGCGGCACCGTCCGCGGGTCACGCAGCGAACCTGACGTGCCGGGAACACCTTGGCCTCTGGTAACGGCTGCTACACACGTTACGTTGAGCTTACAGTGGATGAATCCGGACAGCGCGCCACAGCCGGCCGCACAGGTCGCTTACGACAACCTGGGGGTCTGGCAATACGAATCGCCACAACTGGCCATTCACAACGCCGTCGTGCTCTCCTGGCCGGTCACATCGGGGCAGTTCATTTTGGAAAGCGCCGCCAGCGTCGAGGGTCCCTGGGAGCCCGTGCCCGATCCGTGGTGGCGAACCAACGCCGCCCAGAATGAAGTGTGCATCCTGGCGCCCGAGAGCATGAAGCTGTTTCGCTTGCGCTTTGTGCCGTGATTCCCGGGCCAAGCGCGGGGAGAGGCCTGTTTCACAGAGGAACACGGCAGATCCTCGCCACGAAGCGAAGGGCATAGACGATCGACTGGTTGCTCTCGCATCCCAGACCATGACCGCTGCCGCTGATCCAGAACGCTGCGACTGCGCGATCCGGTGTGTGTATCTCGCCCACGGCGCCACCCTGTCCGGGTTCACCCTGACCAACGGGGCCACACGGACTGACTCCGGCCCCTGGACATTCGCCGAATCGGGCGGCGGCGGCGTGTTGTGTGAATCGGAGGCCGCTGTGGTTTCCAACTGTGTGATTATTGCGAACTCGGCCGTCTACGGCGGTGGGGCATTCCAGGGCACGCTGGACAACTGCACTCTGACCGCGAACTCAGCTCGCAATGGCGGCGGAGTTTACGGCGGCTATGCTTTAGGAGAATTCTTCGCCACGCTGAACAACTGCACTTTAACCGGCAACACAGCTTCCGAGTGGGGCGGCGGAGCTTGGAACGGGACATTGAACAACTGTGTTCTGACTGGCAACTCAGCTTCCCTGTGGGGCGGCGGCGCGCTCGGCGATTTTGGCCACATATTGCTGAACAATTGCACGCTCACAAGCAACTCTGCCAACTCGGGCGGAGGTGTGGAGGTTGGCGATTATGGTGAGGCTTGGCTGAACAATTGCATCATCTATCACAACACAGCGGGCGAGGGAGCGAACTATTCCCGCTATTTCTGGGGCGCCTTTGACTACTGTTGTACGACGCCGCTGCCGGTGGCTGAGCCAGAGCAGGGAGCCTTTGTCGGCAACATCACCAATGCGCCGCTGTTCGTGGATGAGGCCGGCGGCAACCTGCGCCTGCAATCCAACTCCCCCTGCATCAATGGCGGGAATAACGCTTACGCCCCGGGTACTGTTGACATGGACGGTCAGTCCCGCATCGTCAGCGGCACGGTGGACGTCGGCGCTTACGAGTTCCAAGGGCCCGGCTCGATGATTTCCTACGCCTGGCTCCAGCACTACGGCCTGCCCACCGACGGCTCCGCCGATGCCACCGACCCGGACGCCGACCGCCACAACACCTGGCAGGAGTGGCGTTGCCTGACGGATCCCACTAACGCGCTCTCGGTCTTGCACCTGCTGTCGGCGTCCCATGACGGCATCCCGCAAGGCGGGATGATCCTGACCTGGGAGAGCGTGGCCGGGGTGAACTATTTCCTGGAGTCCAGCACGAACCTGGGAGCGACTCCGTGCTTCACGCCCCTGGCCACAAACCTCCTCGGCCAACCCGGCACCACCACTTACACCGACACCAACGCCGTCGGCGTCGGCCCCTTCTTCTACCGGGTTGGGGCGGAACACTGACCGGGTCCCATGCCCTTGCAGAGCAAAGGTGAATATCGAACACCGAACGCCCAACATCGAACACCCAGCTGCTTGCCAGGAGGCGCGCCTTCGAGTAGCTTTCCCACATGAAAAGCGGCAGATTGCAGCTATCGCAACGGTCCACCCCTCCCCAGCAACGGGCTGACTTGGGTCAATACATTGTCGCCGATCCTGCCATCTGCCACGGACGCGTCACCTTCAAGGGCACTCGCGTCTTTGTCGCGGATGTGTTGGCGGACGTGGAGCGCGGCCTGTCTTGGGATTTCATTACCCAGCGGTGGGGCGGAGGCAAGATCAGCAAAGACGCCATTGCCGAGGCCGTCCATTTGGCCCGGCGTTTCTGGCTGGACGAGAACGGGCGGTTGGCCCACGGCCGCGCCGCGTGAACCTCCTCGACGAAAACATCCCCGCCGAGCAACGCGATTTGTTGTGGGCATGGGGAATCCGCTCCCGCATCATCGGGCACGACATCGCTCAATGGGGCATCGGTGACGACAACATATGGTTTCAACATCGGTTGAAACCGGCCATTCCAATGAAGCTGGTTCTGCCCAACCAGGGCCATGGCGCTGCGACTCCAGCCTGCGATGCCACTCCCTGGGTGCGACCATCTCCACACCGAAGGGCTTTTCGGACTTCGTGACCGGCATTGACTTCTTCTTGAAGATCAAGCGCTTCCCCAGGCAACCGTCGGCCAACGGCCACAGGGTCTGCAAATTTCCTGAAAAATGTTACGGGCGGCGGGATCTTAATGGTAAAAGGCCATGAATGGGCTCGATCGAAGTGAACGAATTGGGGCGCTGGTTCGAAGGGGAAGCGGGCCGGCTCGTTCTCTACGCCAGGCAATGGCTGGATCAGGCTGCCGCCGAGGATGTGGTTCAGGATGTCTTTGTGCAGCTCATCCTCCAGCGCCAGCCGCCGCACCACATGAAAGCCTGGCTGTGCCGGGCGGTGCGCAACGCGGCGCTGAAGCACCGGCGAACCGGCGATCGCCGGCAGCGCCGGGAAGAGCATTACGCGGCTGCCACCCCCAGCTGCTTCGAGTCGCCGGCGGCAGGAGCGATCGATGCCCGGCACGCCGAGACCGCCTTGGGCGAGCTGCCGGAAGGGGAGCGGGAGATTGTGGTGCTGCGCATCTGGGGCGGCTTGACCTTCGAAGAGATTGCGGGCGTGGTGAACGCATCGGGCGCCATGGTGTTTCGGAGCTATCGTCGTGGATTGGAACAGCTGCGTAGGAAGATGGGCGTGTTATGCCAGACAAAAACGAACTAACCCCTGCCGAATTGGAACTGGAACTGCACCTGGCGGGGCTGCAGCCGGCCCAACACGGGATCAAGCCGGAGATCGTCTTCTTCCGCGCCGGTCAGAAGTCGGCACTGCGGCGGCTGCGCCGGTGGCAGGCCGCATCGAGCCTGATGGTCCTGGCAACCCTCGGCCTCTGGGCGTGGCACCCCTCGCCGAAGCACGTCTCAGAATCTCCGGAGATGGTCTTTCAGGATCACCGTCATCGGGCCCCACAGCCGGCTGTCGGGGTGGCGCGGGCGTTGCCTTCCGAGCGCTGGGTGCGGCGGTCCGGAACCAGGGAGTACCTGCGATTGCGGACCGAAGTGCTCACCAGAGGCCTTGAGGTGTTGCCGTCACCCTCCCTGACACCCGCGCCGTCCAAGAGTGTCGACGCGGTGTCCCACTGGCGACGGTTTGTGACCCTGACGCCCGCGGCTGGTCCGCCCGCAGCCCATGGACCGCAAACTTAGAAACTGAAGGTCAACTATGAGACAACACTGGAATCTTCTGTGGTGGTTGGCAGCGACGGTCGTCGTGGGCTGCCCGGTGCTGAGCACCAGCGCGGCGCCTTCGAAAGGCCCCGAGACGCATCGGCTCGTGGTTGATCCGGCCGCCGAACCGCGCCCGGCCCTGAGGCACGCGCTTTTCCCCGAGGTTGTCGACCAGCTCTCCGGCAATGCCGCCCTCGCCTACCAGGAGGCCTTGCAACTCCACCTGCAGAACAAGGAATGGAACCAGGACATGGCCCAGTGCTCGGAGTGGCTGGACGACCCACTTGCCGAACTCGCGGTCGGGAAGGTGACGGAACTGGTCTCCCGGTATCAGTCGGCGCAGAAACACTTGCGCCGGGCCACTCGTTACGAGCAGTGTGACTGGCAGATCCCCATCCGCGAAGAAGGTTTCAACGCGCTGATGCCGCATCTGGCCGGTGTGCGCAACATGAGCCGGCTGCTTGCAACCGGCATCCGGCTTCACATTGCCCAGGGCCGCCACGACCGGGCCATTGAAGACATCCGCACCGGACTGACCATGGCCCGGCACGTGGGTCGGGGAGTGAGTCTGATCGAAGGACTTGTGGGCGCAGCCATCGCCGGGCAGATGTTAGACCGCGTGGAGGAACTGATCCAACAGCCCAAGGCGCCCAACCTCTACTGGGCATTGACCGATTTGCCCCCGGCCTTCCTGGATGTCTGGCACGCGACGCGCTGGGAACGGTGTTCCATTTACACAATGGTTCCCTCCTTCCGCAAAACCGATGAGCGGGGAGTCACCACCGCGGATCTCCAACGCATGATCGCCGAATTCACTTCTCTGGGCGAAAGCATCCGGGGTGCCGAGCCGCCACCGCTGGCCGAACAGGATCGCCTCGCCCTGATGACCACCCTCGGCGCCCTGGCCGTGTATCCGCGGGCCAGACAGTACCTGGCCGAACAAGGACGCTCTCCCGCGGACCTTGACCGCCTGCCGGTCGCCGAGGTCCTGATCCGCTACATCCGTGACCAGTACGAATTCCAGCGCGACAACGTTTTCAAGTGGTTTGCCCTCCCCTATGCTCAGGCAGCCCAGGGCCTGGCCCGGGCGCGCACGGAGTTCGTGGAAGCCGTCCGACGCGATCCCGTGGGCAATTTCCTGGGCAACATGCTCCTGCCCGCCCTCGGCCACGCCTCACGCCGCTTCGGCGAACTGGACCGCAAGTTCGCCCTACTGCGATGCATCGAAGCCATCCGGATGCAGGCCGCAGCCGGCCCGCGCGTGTTGCCCGCCACCCTGGAGGAGGTCAACGAGGCACCCTGCCCCCACGATCCGATGACCGGCCAGCCCTTCCCTTACCGGCTGGAGAATGACACGGCCCTCATCGAGATAGCGCCTCTGCCCGGCCAAAGACCCGCCAGGGGCCTGAGCTACCAAATCACCCTGCGCAAATGAACCCCACTCGCCAACGGATCATCAACCGATTCACGCAAGGCAACTCATGAGACACATCCATTCATTCCTGCTGGTGAACCTGATCCTCCTGGGTCTGTGGACTCGCGGCCAATCCGCCCCTCCAACCACCCTGGATCAAGTCGCTCCCCTGACCGACGACTTCACCGTGGCGGCGGCTCGACTTGACTTGACAACACTCAACCTCGACGCGGCCTTCCAGACCCTGACCGACCTGACATCCGATGGGCTCCAATCCCGGCTATCCCCCGTATCCGCCGCCATGGTCGCCTCTTGGAAGAAGGCAGTCAAGGAGTGGGTAAGCCGCTTCGCCGAGGCTGGCGGGCGCGAAATCTACGTCCTGTTCAACCTCAACGACCTCGGCATGGAACCTCCGCTGATCGTCGCCACCCCGATGAACGAGGGCGCGAACGTGGACGCGCTGCGCGAACTGTTCGTCTCTTCAGGCCTCGGCAAGGAGGGAACCTGCGCCGTCATCAAGAAGTGCCTGGTCGTGGCCCCGAAGCCGATCCTGCACCGCCTCGAAGCACTCCAAACCGCGCCCGCCAAGAACCTCCGGCCAGCCTTTGCCCAGGCACCGCCTGGTGCGCTCCAGGCGGTCTTCCTGCCTTACCAAGGCGCGGGGCGTGTCCTGGGGGAAGTCATGCCGGTGCTCCCCCCGATCCTGGGTGGCGGTTCCTCAGCCGCAGTGAGCCACGGCTTTCGCTGGGCCATCCTGTCGGTCAGCAGCCCCCCTGCACTCTCCGTTCAACTCGCCATCCAGGGACAAACCGGCCCCGACGCCGAAGCGTTGCGCAGAACGATCGTGGCTTCGCTCGATAACGTCGGCAAGATCGACCCAGTGCGCCAAGCGCTTCCGCAATGGGAAACCCTGGCCGCCATGCTGAGGCCTTCAGTCGAAGGTGACCGGTTGACCCTGACGTGGGATCGCCCCGAGATCGAGAGGGTGGTCAAAACCGTCCTGCTGCCGGCGACGGACAGCGCCCGCCAGAAGGCCCAAGCGATCCAAAGCCTCAACAACCTGAAGCAAATCGGCCTGGCCATCATCCTGTACGGCAACGATCACCAGGACCAATGGCCCTCCCACTTGGCGGCAATCCTCCCCTACCTGTCGAACCCGAAGCCGCTACTCCTGCCCGGCGAAGAGGCGAAGTGTCCGGCTGACCTGATGAAATGGGATTACACCAAACAGGTGCAGTGGCTCGATCAGCACAGCGCTTACACCTACCTGAAACCAGCCGCACACATCAAGGACGTCAAACAACCCGACAAGACACTGCTGGCTCACCAGCGCTTGGACACCACCCATGGCGCCACCGTCCCGGCGGTCTTTGCCGATGGTCATGCGGAGCGCCTCAACCGCGAAGCCTTCGAAAAGCTGCTCAACAAGTAGAGCCCAGTCTGGGCGGGGTGCGCGCGACAAACTTGCTGATCGTTGCCGAGGTTCAAGGAACGACCTTAGACCTGACGTCGGCCAGCGCGGCCAGCAGGCGGGTGCGGATGATCTCCTGGCGTTCGGGGGCGAGGATTTTGTCGCCGTTGCGCTCGGTGACGTAGAACGTGTCCACCGCGGCGCCTTTTTCGGTGAGGATTTTGGCGACGGAGAGGTCGAGCTGCAACCCGGCCATGGCGTGCGACAGGGCGAACAGCAGGCCGAGGCGGTCTTCGGTTTCGATTTCGATGACGGTGCGGGTGGCGGAGGCGGTGTTGTCGAACCGGATGGCGGTGGGCAGGCCGTCGCCGGCCAGCCTCTGGTAGGGCGTTCGGGCCGGGCGCCGCGCGTGGATGAGGGTGGCGAGGTTGAACGGGTGGTCGGTGAGGGCCTGCTTGAGAGTGCGCTCGAATTGGGCGCGCTGGTCGGGGGACACGGGCGTGCCGGTGCGGGCGTCGGTGCCGAAGAAGGTGTCGAGGACGAGGGCGTCGGCGCGGGTGAAGACCTGGGCGGCGAGGATGTTGATGCCGGCGGCGCTGAAGGCGGCGGTGATGCGGCTGAAGAGGCCGGGCCGGTCCCAGGTGCAGATTTTGGCCTGGGAATAGCCGCGGTCACGTTCAGTCTGCCAGAGGACGACCGGTTCGAGGCCCTGGGTGTCGCCGCCGGGCTGGAGGCTGATGAAGCGTCGGATGTGCATGAGGTCGGCGGCGATTTCGCGGACGCCGTGGGCGGCGAAGTAGCGGGAGGGCATGCCGCTGAAATGGGCGGCGATTTCCTCGCGGGTGACGCCCCGTTTCACGGCGCGGGCGACCTCGTCGGCCAGCCGCTCGCGCTGCCGGATCTCGGCGCTGACGAGTTCGGTGGTGCCGGCGAGGGCGCGGGCGGTTTTATGGTGCAGTTCGAGGAGGAGGGCGTCTTTGAATCCGTTCCACAGGGTGACGCTGGTGCCGAGCGCATCGGCGAGGGTGAGGAGGGTGAGCATGCGGAGGGTTTCGACGGATTGCACCTGGGCGGCAAAGCTTTCGATCACATCCGGGTCATCGAGGTCGCGCCGTTGGGAGATTCGCGCCATGAGGAGGTGGTGTTCGACCAGCAGGCGCAGCGAGTCGGTGGTGGTGCCGTCCAGGCTGAGCCGGCGTGCGGCCCGGAGGGCGATGGGGCCGCCGGCGCCCGCGTGGTTGCCGGTGCGCAGGGCCTTGGCGGCATCGTGCAGCAGCAGCGCCAGGTGGAGCACGAACGGCCGTTCCACCTCCTGGAACATGGCCGCATATTGGGGATGGGCGGACGCGCCGCCTGCGGCCAACCGGTCCAGCTGCTCGAGGCATTGGAGGGTGTGCTCGTCGGCCGAGTAGACGTGATAGAACTCATGCTGGACGAGGCAGGTGAGGCGTCCGAACTCGGGCAGGTATTTGCCCAGGAGTCCCACCTCGTGCATGGCGCGCAGGGTCCGGCCCACGGTGCCCCGCTGGTTGAGGATTTCGAGGAACGTCTCGCGGACATGCGGGTCGTTGAGGAAGGAGCGGTTGGCCAGGGAGAGCTCGTGGCGGATGTGCCGGGCCAGGTCGGGGTGCAGCCGCAGGCCGCGCTGCTGCGCGTACAGGAAGGCGCGCATCATCCGGCGCGGCTGGTCGCGGAACACACGGGGGCTGGCTTCATGGAGGTGCCGGCCGTCGATTCGGAAGCCGTCGAGCGCGGGGGCCTGGGGTCTGCGGAACGGGCCGGCGAGGAACTGGCCGAGGGCGGCCAGGCGGCCGCGCTGCGGCGCGAGGGCGAGGCGTTCCTCGAGGGTGCGCGTGGTCAGATAGAGGTGGCGCATGTGGGTGTAAAGGTCGCGCATGAACTGTTCGAGACGCCGGGTGGGGGAGCGTTCGGCATATCCCAGCTCGAGCGCCACCGCGGGCTGCAGCGCGCGCAGCAGCACGTCCTGGGACCGGCCCGCCTGGTAATGCAGCTCCCCCCGCACCCGCAGCAGAAAATCATACGCGCGGTCCAGCTGCTTGCGCTCGGCCCCGGTGATCCATCCCTCCCTTTCCAGGTCCGCCAAGGTGCGCGTCCGGTGGCGGAAGAGCGCCATCCAGTGCAGGTTCTGGTAATCGCGCAGCCCGCCGCAGCCGTTTTTCAGGTTGGGTTCCTGCATGGTTGGGGAATCGCCGTGCCTGGCGCGCCGCGCTGCCTGGTCCTGCAGCCGCGACTCGAGGTATTGAACCTCGTGACCGCGCACGCATCGGGCGGTCACGGCCCGCTGGAATTTCTCGAAGAGGGCGGCATGCCCGGAGATGAGTCGGGCTTCGATCAGGGAGGTTTTGGTCTCCATGCTCTTGGGCGTGTGCGGATCGTTGGCGGCCTGCACGCAGTCGGCAATGGTCCGCACCGAGTGGCCGACTTTGAAGCCCAGGTCCCACAGCGGCAGCAGCACCCCGTCCATCAGCTTGCGCAACGCGGGCAGCGGCTTGGTGCGGTCGGCCACCACCTGGCCCTCATGCAGGAACATCAGGTCCACATCGCTGAACGGGCTCAGCTCCGCACGGCCGTATCCGCCCAGGGCCACCAGCGCCACCGGCGGCAACGCCTGTGGCCCCTGGGCGGCCCCTTCGTGCCGCGCCCCCGCCCACAGGTGCCGCATCAGCTCGTCCACGACCGTCGCCCGGGCCCGTGACACCTCCCGTCCGCCGCCGCCCGCGCGGTGCAGCATCTTGAGACGCTGGAACTCGATCTTGAGATATTTCCTGAACGCCGCCAGTTGTTGCGCCGGCTCATGCCCTGCCGGCAGCACCAGCCGCCTCCGGGCGTCCTGCGCAATCTTCTCGGCCAAGGTCCGCATCCGGTCATGGGGTGCGCCGGGCAGCGTCTGCCGCCTCCACGAGCGCTTTGGCGCGGCGCGTCAGTTCCGCCCACGCCGAGCCGCGGAGAAGGTCGGCGGAAACCAGGGCGGACCCGACGCCGAGGGCGGCGCAACCGGCGTTGAGGAAATCGGCGGCCGTGGTGACGTCGACGCCGCCGGTGGGGACGATGCGCAGATGGGGCAGGGGGGCGCGCAGGGCTTTGATGTAGGAGGGGCCGAGTTTGTCGGCGGGGAAGATCTTGATGAAGTCGGCGCCCGCCTCGTGGGCCAGTTGCGCTTCGGTGGGGGTGTAGGCGCCCAGCATGACGGGTTTGCCGGCCCCGTGGGCCACCGCCACCAGTTCGTGCCGCCCGATGGGGCTGACGACGAATTGCGCGCCGGCGTCGAGCACGGCCCGGCAGGTGTTGGTGTCGAGCACGGTGCCGGCGCCGATCAACGCCGGCCCGCCGAGATGGCTGGCGACGTTGCGGACGACATCGACCGCGTTGGGGATGGTCATGGTCAGCTCGATGGCCTGCACCCCGCCAGCCAGCAGGGCTTCGCAGGCCGGCAGCGCCTTCTCGGGTTGCGCGGCGCGGATGATGGCAATGATCTTCAGCCGGGTGAGTTGCGCGCAGATGGCGTCGCGTGATCGCATGCCGTCATTGCACACGGAACGCCGCGCCCGGCGCAAGCGCGAAACAAACGGGTCCGAAGCGGTCCCGGTGCAAGGCAGTTTGGGCTCGACGGAGTCTCGCCCTGCCATTCGCGTCGACGCACGGGGCGGCGCGAGAGTTTCAGGGGGCATCGGGAGCGGACACTTTTGAAAAGCGCGTGGCAACCGGGGCGATGAACCGGCTTTTGGGGACCCACGTCCGACGTCGAACATCCCGCGTGCGGCCTCCCGGATTCCGGCGGGGTGTTGCGGATTTGTCACCGAACCGTCATGATGCCGTAACATGGGGGTTTGAGGCTGAGGGCAGTCCGGCCTCCCGGGGCCGCGCCGGCGTTGAAAAATGGCCATTTACTTTTCGGCGGGCGGGCCTTTGCTTGTGGGTGGTCAAACCAACCGGATGCAGGATCGACGCGCGACATTGATGGAAGAGCTGAAGGAAAAGCTGCTGACGATGGCGAGCCACGCCGAAGCGGCGGTGAACCAGTCGGTGCGGGCGTTGCTGCGGCGGGACGACGACCTGGCGATGCAGACGAAGGCGCAGGACGCGGTGATTGACCGGTGGCAGATGGCGATCGACGAGTCGGCGATGGCGCTGCTCGGGCGCGGCCTGGCGCGCGCGGAGGTCCGGCTGGTGGCGGTGGCGATGAAGATTGCGCAGAACCTGGAGCGGGTGGGGGACGAGGCGACGACGATCAGCCGGCGGTGCCTCGCCCTGGGCCACGATCCCCAGCTGCGGCAGTCGGCCGAGGTGCCTGCGATGGCCCAGATGGTTCTCCAGATGCTCAAGGTCTCGCTGGACGCGTTTGTCCGCCACGACCCGGACGGCGCGCGGGCCCTGATTCCGCGGGATGCCGAGGTGGACGCCCTGCACCGGCGCCACAGCCGTGAGCTGACGGCCTACATGGCCCAACACCCGGCCGCCGTCGAGCGGTGCCTGGATCTCCTGGTCGTGTTCAAAAGCCTCGAACGCATTGCCGACCACGCCAAAAACATCGCCGAGGAAGTGGTCTACGCGTATGCGGGCGAGGATATCCGCCACACCCCGGCCCGAAGCCCGGCCGGCAACGGCACCGGCGGCTCACCGCGCGGCGGAGAGATCCCGGCGCCGGGTGCGCCCTTTTATGAAAACCCGAATCCTGATTGTGGACGATGAGCCGGATGCGGTCGAACTGATCGCGTTCAATCTGCGAAGCGCCGGCTATGACGTGGTGACGGCGTCGGACGGGGAGGAGGCGCTGAAGAAGGCGCGGGGGCTGTTTCCGGGGCTCATCATTCTGGACCTGATGCTGCCGGAGGTGGACGGGCTCGAGGTGTGCAAGATCCTGCGGCGCGACCCGAAGACATCGGGGATTCCGATCGTGATGGTCACCGCGAAGGCGGCGGAGATCGACCGGGTGCTCGGGCTGGAGCTGGGGGCGGACGACTACGTCACCAAGCCGTTCAGCCCGCGGGAGCTGGTGCTGCGGGTGAAACGGCTGCTGCGCACCGGGCAGGAATCGACGGACAAGCTGGAGCGGATGGAGTTGAAAGACATGACCATTGACGTGCCGCGCCACGAGGTGACGGTGAAGGGCAGGGCGGTGGACCTCACGGCCACCGAGTTCAAACTGCTCACCATCCTGGCCCAGAGGCGCGGGCGCGTGCAATCCCGCGACAAGCTCCTGCAGGATGTGTGGGAATACGACACCCTGATCGACACGCGCACGGTGGACACCCACATGCGCCGCCTGCGGGAAAAGCTCGGCGCCGCCGCGCATCACCTGGACACGGTGCGCGGCGTCGGGTACCGTTTTGTGGAGGATTGACTCCGGCGCCGCGCCCGGCGCGGCCGGGCGCGGCGCTCCTGAAGGGCCGGGTCGCATGGGACTGGGATGGGACATAGTGATGGGCCTGCTGGCGGCGGGCATGGGCGTGTGGCACCTGGTGTGGCGGCGGCGCTGCGCGAAGCTGCGGCTGGCGCTGGCCGACGAGCGCCAATCCTGCTCGGCCCTCCGGCTGCAGCACGACCAGGTGTATGCCGATCAGCAGGCGCAGCTGCAGACGCTCTTCAACAGCATGACCGAGGGCGTTCTGGTCCTGGACGCCGCCGGGCGCGTCCAGTTGGTCAACCAATCCTTGCAGCGCCTCTTTGAGCTGGCCGGGGATGTCAGGGGGCAAACCCTTCTGGAGGCCTTCCGCCTGCCGGAGCTGATGGAGTTGGTGCGGCGCCTGGAGGGCGAGCGGACCGTCAGCGGCTTTGAAATGGAAATGCCCGGCCTGACCGAACGTTGGGTGCAGATCAACGCGTCCCTGCTCGTGGGGCGCGACGCTGCAGCCCGCGGCGCCATCCTGGTGTTTCACGACCTGACGCGCATCAAGCAGCTCGAGAACACGCGCAAGGAATTCGTGGCCAACGTGAGCCACGAACTGCGCACGCCCCTGTCGCTGATCAAGGGCTTTGTCGAAACGCTGCTCGAGGGCGCCAAGGACAACCCCGAAACCGCGACGCGATTCCTCAAGACCATCGAGAAGCACACGGACCGCCTGACGTTTCTCATCGAGGACCTGCTGACCATCAGCCGGCTCGAGGGAGGCCAGATCCTCATGAACCTGCAACCCGTCGAGCTCCGACCCAAGGCGCAGCGCGTCCTGGACGATCTGCAGGCGCGCGCGACCGAGAAGGGGGTGCGGCTCCAGAACGAGGTGCCGGCTGGGCTGTCGGCCCGGGCCGACGGGGACCGCCTCGAGCAGGTGCTGTTCAACCTGGTCGAAAACGCCATCAAATACGGCCGGCCCCAGGGCCGGGTCCAGGTCGGGGGCGAAGCCGGCCCCGACGGCAAGGTGCGGCTGTGGGTGCGCGACGACGGCCCCGGCATTCCGGCGGAAGCGGGCACGCGGGTGTTCGAGCGGTTTTTCCGTGTGGACCGGGCGCGCTCGCGGGACACGGGGGGAACCGGTCTGGGGTTGTCGATTGTGAAGCACATTGTGCAGGCGCACGGCGGCGAGGTGTCGATGGCGAGCGAGGAGGGGCAGGGGACGACGTTTTTCTTCACGCTGCCGGGGGCATGACTCCCGAGAATCTTGGTTGCGCGCGGGCCGGGGCGGATTATCTTCCCTGGTGTGGTTTGGCAGGAAACGATCGCGTTAACCCTCGTGGCGGTCACGGCGGGGGTGTTCGCCTGGAACCTGGTGCGGCCCCGCGGCGCCCGGAGGGGTGTGGGGTCGGCGTGCGGCTGCGGCGGCCCGGGCGGGGCATGCTGCGGCAGGGGGCTGGCGGGGCGGGAGCGGCTGGGGAACGGCTGCGAAGGCGCCTCAAATCAGGCCAACTGATGCTTGCCGCGGGACCAATCACGGGTTATTCTCAGACAGCGGATCGCCATGTGCAAAGTGAATCCATCGGTCTTTTTTGTGCATAAGAATTCGGCCGCCGTGCGGCGCAGTGCCGCGGGCGAAACCCACTGGATCCCCAACACGGACGTGTATGTTTCGGGGAACGAACTGGTCATCAAAGTCGAACTGGCCGGCATGAGCCGTGACAACCTCGAGTTGACCGTCGAAGATAACCGTCTCATGATCAGCGGGCATCGGCCCGACGTGAGCCGGGCCTGCAAATGCAAGTTCCTGGTCATGGAAATCAACTACGGCTACTTCGAGTGCGTCATCGAAATCCCCGCCGGCTACGATCTCGGGGCGGCCAAGGCGGCCTACCAAAATGGCTTTCTCCAAATCAACCTCCCCCCCGCCCAGCCCCGTCCCGCCCACACCTTCCTCGTCCAGGTGTCCGAGGAATCCTGACCGCACATCCCGCGCCCGCCCCCGCACGCGGGGCGCGGGCCATCTTGGGGCCCGAAGGACATGCCGACGATGAACTCGCCCGATACCGAGATTATCAACATCCTCGGGGCGTCGGCGCGCGGAGGCGCTGAGAACGCCGCGGCGCGGCCGCCGGGCAAACCTCTGCCCGAGGTGCTGCCCATTCTCGGGCTGTCGGACATTGTGATTTTTCCGGGCATGGTGGCGCCGCTGCTGGTGGACACGGCGCCGAGCATCCGGCTCATTGACGACGTGGTGGAAGGGGACCGTCTGCTGGGGCTGGTGCTCCAGCGCAAGGCTGACGCGGACAATCCCACGCCCGAGGAACTCTGGGAGCACGGGTGTGCCGCGCGGGTGCTGAAGATGCTGAAATTTCCCGACAACACGGTGCGCGTGCTGGTGGAGGGCCTGTGGCGGATGCAGATCCGCGAATACCAGGCCCAGACGCCGTATCTGCGCGCCAAGGTCGCCATCCACAAGGATGTCATCGTTGCCTCGGTGGAAATGACCGCGCTGGCGCGCGCGGTGCAGCAGAAGTTCGAGGAGATCGTCAAGCTGTCGCCGGCATTGTCCGACCAGGTCAAAATGCCGAGTCTCAACACGGATGCGCCCGGCACCCTTGCCGACCTGGTGGCGGCCAACATGAACCTGAGCCTCGAGCAGCGGCAGCATCTGCTTGAGATCAACGACGTTCAGCAGCGCCTCCGCCGACTGCAGCCCCTGATGGACCACGAAATCGAGGTGCTGACCATCAGCACCAAGATCCAGAACGAGGTCTCCTCCAGCATGGCCAAGACCCAGCGCGATTTCTATCTGCGGGAGCAGATCCGGGCCATCCAGCGCGAGCTGGGCGAAGGCGATCCCACCGCCACCGAGGTCAACAACCTGCGCGCGGAGATCGAACGCAACTCCCTGCCGGCCGACGTCCGGAAGGTGGCCTTCAAGGAGCTCGAGCGCCTGCAGCAAATGTCCCCCGCCGTCGCCGAATACGCTCTGACGCGCAACTACCTGGACTGGCTGTTGAACCTGCCGTGGCATCAGACCACTCCCGACACCGTGCAGCTCGACGCGGCGGAAGCCATTCTCGAGGCCCAGCATTACGGCCTCAAGCCGGTCAAGGAGCGTCTTCTGGAATTCATCGCGGTCATCAAGCTTAAAACGAATCTCAAAGGCCCCATTCTCTGCCTCGTCGGCCCTCCCGGCGTCGGCAAAACTTCCCTCGGGAAAAGCGTCGCCGACGCCCTGGGCCGCAAGTTCGCCCGCATCGCGCTTGGGGGCATGCGCGACGAAGCCGAGATCCGCGGCCACCGCCGCACCTACGTCGGCGCCCTGCCGGGGCGCATCCTCCAGACCCTGAGGCGGGTGGAAAGCAAGAACCCGGTGATACTTCTGGACGAGATCGACAAGGTGGGTGCGGATTTTCGGGGGGATCCCTCGTCGGCGCTGCTCGAGGTGTTGGACCCGGCGCAGAACCACACGTTCACGGACCACTACCTCGACCTGCCGTTCGACCTGTCCCACGTCCTGTTCATCACCACCGCCAACTGGCTCGACCCCATCCAGGCCGCCTTGCGCGACCGCCTCGAGGTGATCAACCTCCCCAGCTACACCGCCGAGGAAAAACTCCAAATCGCCAAACGCTACCTCGTCCCCCGCCAGATCGAAGAACACGGCCTCAAACGCAAACAGATCAAACTGCCCGACGCCACCCTCCGCCGCCTCATCCTCGAATACACCCGCGAAGCCGGCGTCCGCCAGCTCGAACGCGAAATTGCCTCGCTCGCCCGCAAAGCCGCCCGCAAGCTCGTCGCCGGCCGCACCACGGCCTTCCCGCTCGTGGTCACCGCCCGCGAATTGGCCGATGCCCTCGGCCCGCCCAAGTTCACTCCTGAAACCGCCGAGAAGATCACCGAGGTTGGCATTGCCATGGGCCTCGCATGGACGCCCGTCGGAGGGGAGATTCTCTTCATCGAGGCCACCCGGATGCCGGGCACGGGCAAGCTGATGCTGACCGGCTCGCTGGGGGATGTGATGAAGGAGAGCGCGCAGACGGCGCTCAGCTACCTGCGCAGCCAGGCCAAACTGCTCGGCCTTGAAATGCTCAACTTCGACAAGCACGACATCCATGTCCACGTCCCCGCCGGCGCCACGCCCAAAGACGGCCCCAGCGCCGGATCCACCCTCGCCGTCGCGCTCGCGTCGCTTCTCACCAAACGGCTCGTCCGCTCCGACGCCGCCATGACCGGCGAAATCAGCCTCCGCGGCCGGATTCTGCGCGTGGGTGGCGTCAAGGAGAAGGTGCTGGCCGCCGCCCGCTCCGGTCTGAAGCACGTGGTCTTGCCCGCCCAAAACAGGAACGACTGGAGCGACGTGCCGGAGGAGGTCCGCCGCAAATTGAACGTCCACTTCGTCGCGCACATTGCCGAACTGCTCGCCTTCGCCTTGAAACCATGAACCTCTGGTGTTTCCTCGGCGTCCTGCTGCTCGCCGGCACCGGCGCCGTGTTTGCCCAAGACAGCGCCGCCGCCGCCGCCACCATCACCGGCGCCGCCTACCCGCCCATCGCCAACCCCGAACTCGCCGGGCGCGAACTGGCCGGACGGCTGCGCGCGTCTCCTCCCGCCCGGAACACCGAGTTCAACGGCGTGCTGCGCATCCTGGCCAGGGACGCCGCGCCGCGCGAGGTGCCGGTGGCGTGCCGCTTGCGGATTCATGCCGCCGCGCCGGGCGGGCCCGCGTGGGAAGCCGTCTACCGCACCGGCGCGGCGCCGGGCGCGTCCCCCGAGGTGCTCGTGGTGCGTTTTCAAGCCGGCCAGTCCAACCGCTACGCCCACGCCCGGGGCGAAGCCGCGTCGATGCCCCCGGACACCCTCCCCGCCGTGAGCGGTGCCGGACTGCTCACCGCCCTGGCCGGGTCCGACTTCTGGCTGTGCGACCTCGGCCTGGAGTTTCTGCACTGGCCGGGGCAGCGGGTGATCAAGACGGAAATGCGCCGCGGCCAGGTCTGCCGGGTGCTCGAGAGCCGGCAGCCTGTTGCTTCGCCCGGCGCCTATGCGCGCGTGTTGTCCTGGGTGGCGCGCCCCGGGTCGGAAGGGGAGGGCATCATCCAGGCGGAGGCCTACAACGCGCAAGACCGGCTGGTCAAGGAATTCAGTCTCGGCAGTTTCAAGAAGGTCGAGGGGCAGTGGCAGCTGAAGGACATGAAGATCGTCAATGTCCTCACCCGCAGCCGCACCTGGCTGGAGTTCGACCTGAACCTGTGAGGCGTGGGTTCAGCGGGTCTTTTGGACCTGCTGGGTGATTTCGAATGCGAGTTCCAGGGCGCGCCTGGCCGACTCGCCGCTGACGCGCGGTGTCTGATGGGCCTGCACGCAGCCGATGAAATGCTCCAGCTCCAGCTTGAGCGGTTCCTCCTTCGCGATCGGCACGGGCTCGCGCACGATCCGCCGGCCGGCAAACTCGCTCACGAGGGCGGCGTTTCTCGCCGCAACCAGTTTCCGGAGCAGCGAACTCTGCGGCTCGTCCGAGCGCGCCAGGCGGTAGATGAACCCTTCCTGCGCCCGGTAATCGAGGGAGATGTAACTCGGCAGGCTCCCGGCGCTGAACACGCGGATCTTCCGCATCCGCTCCGGGCTGACGCGGCTGGCGGTGAGGTTGGCGACGCAGCCGTTGGCGAAACGCAGGCGCGCGTTGGCGATGTCCTCGGACGAGCTCAGCACGGGGATGCCCACGGCGTCCACACCCGTCACCGGCGCCTTGACGAACGCCAGCACCACGTCCAAATCGTGGATCATCAGGTCCAGCACCACGCCGATGTCCGTGCTTCGGGCCGGGTAGGGCGAAAGCCGGTGCGTCTCGATGAAGCGCGGTTCGGTGGCCACACTTTCCAGGTAGGCCAGCACCGGGTTGAACCGCTCCACATGCCCCACCTGCAGGACGCACCCGCGCTCCCGCGCCAGCCCCACCAACTCCGTGGCCTGCGCCGCCCGGTCGGTCATGGGCTTCTCCAGCAGCACATGCCTGCCCCGCTCCAGCAACACCTTCGCCACCGCGTAATGCGTCCCCGTCGGCGTCGCCACACTCGCCGCCTCGCACGCCTCCGCCACCGCCTCCACCGACCCAAACACCCGCACCCCGTGCTTGCCCGCCACCCGCGCCGCCGTCTCCGCCATGGCGTCGTGAATGCCGACGAATTCCACCCGGCCGGCGGATGCGAGCCCGGCATAGATGCGCGCATGCTCCTTGCCCAGGGAACCGGTGCCGATCACCGCCACTCTGACCGTTGCTGCCATGCGCCGGTATACCACCCCCCGCCCGCCGCCTGCAAAGCGCAAAGTCCAGCCACCCTGAGATTCGTCCCAGGCCACGGGGCAACGGCCCTTGGGGGTGGGCGGTGCGGTTGAAGGGCGCCACCCCCGAGTCTGGTGCGGGCCGGTCCTTGGCAGCAATGGGCTCGTGTTCCCACGCCCCTGCTTGCTAACCTGCCGCATGAACTACCTCCGAATCGCATTCCTGCCCGCCGTGCTGATCGCCCCCGCCCTGGCCGACGAAGGCCTGTGGCTGTTCAACCAGCCCCCCCGCACCATCCTCCGCGAACGCCACCACTTCGAAGCGTCGGGCCCCTGGCTCGAGCACCTGCAGAAAGCCTCCGTCCGCTTCGGCTCCGGCGGCGGCTCGGGCAGCTTCGTAAGCGAGGACGGCCTTCTGATCTCGAATCACCACGTGGGCGCCGATGCGATCCAGAAGCTCAGCACGCCGGAGCGGAATTATGTCCGGGACGGCTTCCACGCCCGGACGCTTGGCGGGGAACTCCGGTGCATGGACCTCGAGCTGAACGTGCTCGAATCGATCGAAGACGTCACGGCGCGCGTCAACGCCGCCGTGCCGGGTGGCGCCGATCCGGCGGCGGCTTTTGCGGCGCGGCGCCAGGTTATCGCCGGCATCGAGAAGGAATCGCTCGACCGCACCGGCCTGCGCTCGGACGTCGTGACCCTGTGGCAGGGCGGCGCCTATCACCTTTACCGCTACAAACAGTTCACCGATGTCCGGCTGGTCTTCGCGCCCGAACAGCAGATCGCCTTTTTCGGGGGCGATCCGGACAATTTCGAGTTTCCGCGCCACGATCTCGACATCTGCCTGTTCCGCGTCTACGAGAACGGACGCCCGGCGACCGTTCCCCACTTTCTCCGATTCGCCTCCGCGGGGCCGCGCGAGGGGGAGTTGGTGTTCGTGTCGGGGCACCCGGGGCGGACGAGCCGGCTGCTGACCCTCGCCGAGCTGGGCCATTTGCGCGACCAAGCTCTCCCGTTCCGGCTCCAGACGCTCAAACGCCTGGAGGTGCTGCTCGGCAACTGGAGCGCCCGCGACGAGGAAAATGCCCGGCGCGCCCGGCGCGCCTTCCACGGGGCGCAGAACGGACGCAAGGCGCTTGAGGGGCGTCTCGAAGGTCTGCTTGGTCCGGAGCTGCTCGCGGCCAAACACCGCGCCGAGACCGACCTGCGCGCCGCGCTCGCGGGTCGGCCTGATCGGGCCGAAGCCCTGGCCGCCTACGACCGCATCGCCGCCGCGACCAAACGTCTCGCCGCCCAGGCCGTCCGCCACAGCCTCTGGGAAGGCGCCCTGGCCTTCCGCTGCGAAAGCTTCAACCTCGCCCGCACCCTCCTCCGCGCCGGCGACGAACGGCCCAAACCCAACGGCGAACGGCTGCGCGAATTCTCCGATGCCGGCCGGAAGACGCTTGAGCTGCGGTTGTTCTCCGCCAAGCCGATTCACACCGATCTTGAAATCCTGACGCTGGCCGACTCGCTGACGTTTCTGGCCGGTCAGTTGGGGGTGGAGGATCCGCTCGTGCGGCGTGTGCTTGCCGGCCAGTCGCCGCGCCGCCGCGCCGCCGCCCTGATCGCCAGCACGAACGTCCGCGACGTGCCGTTTCGCAAGGCGCTCTACCGGGGCGGGGCCGGGGCTGTCTCGGCCGCCGGCGACCCGATGATCGAACTGGCGCGCCTCGTGGATTCTGAGGCGCGGGGGTTGCGAGCCGTCGCCGAGGAGCAGCAGGAGATCCTGCATCAGGCGCATGCCGTGCTCGCCCGCGTCCGCAACGCGGTGCTGGGCACGGAAGGCTATCCCGACGCCACGTCGACGCTGCGGCTGTCCTTCGGAGTGGTCCGAGGCTACGAAGAACACGGCCGCCCCGTGCCGGCGTTCACCACCCTGGGCACACTGTTCGAACGGGCCCGGGCTATGAAACATCGTTCGCCCTACGACCTGCCCGACGCCTGGGTTAAACGCCAGACCCGCCTCCGCCCGGACACCCCGCTCAATTTCGTGAGTACGTGCGACATCATCGGCGGCAACTCCGGCAGCCCCGTGGTCAACCGCGCCGGCGAGTTCGTCGGGGTCATCTTCGACGGCAACCTGCAGAGTCTGCCCTGGGATTATGTCTTTGAGGATCGGCAGGGCCGCGCCACCGCTGTCCACGCCGCCGCCATCCTCGAGACCCTCGATCGCATCTACCGCGCCCGGGATCTCGTGCGCGAACTCGAACACGGACGCCGTCCCCGGTAGAATCCTCGACGTTTCAAATGCCTCGCTGACGCCCAACGTCGAACATCGCATGGCGCGTGCGCAAGCTGTTAGGCATTCGGCGTTCAGTGTTCGGTGTTCGGTGTTGGATGTCCCGAGCCAGTTCATGGCCCCGATGCGCGTCCACATGTTGGAGGTTCGCCCTTTCCAGGAACCGGCAGGCAACCTGCTGTAGGCACCCTGCAGGCATGGGCCACACCCCCATGACCGGCATCAGGGAATGCGACGCCTATGAAATGTTTAAAAACGTTGATCGTCCCCGCCTGGGCGCTTCTCGCCGCAGGCTGCACCACGGCTCACGACCCGAGCCCGCCCGTGGCACACTATCCGCCTGCCCCGCCCCCGCCGCCGGCCCCGCCGCCTCCCGTGTATCAACCGGCGCCGCCGGCCTATCGTGTGTCCGAACCCTGGATGGACGTGTCCATCCATCAGCCAGGGCGGAACGCCGCCGAAGGGTATGTCGTTGCCCAGGCCGCAGGCCCATCGCATCCCGGAAAAGGGAAGCACGCCAAGAAGCTGCCCCCCGGCCTGCAGAAGAAGGCGGCGCGGGGCGAATCCTTGCCGCCGGGCTGGGAGAAGAAACTCAGGAAAGGCGAGATTCTGCCCCTGGAGGTCTATCGGCACTGTCAGCCTCTGCCCCACGAAGTCGCCGTTCATCTCCCGCCTCCGCCTCCCGGCACGGTGACGGTTGTCATCGGCGGCAAGGTGGCCCGTCTTTTCGCCGCCACCCGCGAGATCCTCGACGTGTTCGAAATTTGGAACTGAGCGGGCGGGGGCGGCCCCGGACGGCTTGCGGATCCCGTCAGCCTGGTGATTCTGGCGACGCCGCCGGCGTTCCGCCCCCTGCACTTCGAATACGCCGTTCCGCAGGGGCGGCATGTGTTCATGGAGAAATCGTTCGCGGTCGACGCTCCCGGCGTGCGGCGCGTGCTGCGGGCTGGCGAGCAGGCCCAACGGAAGGGACTCAAGGTGGCGGGCGGCCTGATGTGGCGTCACGACCCGGCGCGCGAGGAGGTGATCCGGCGAATCCACGACGGCGCCCTCGGGGAGCTCATCCTGCTGCGCACCTACCGCATGCACGGAGCCGTCGGGTTGATCCCCAAGCCGCCCGGCTCAAGCGAACTCGCCCACCAGATCCGTAACTACAACAATTTCACCTGGGTCAATGGCAGCTTCTTTCTCGACTGGCTGATCCACAATATCGATGTCTGTTGCTGGACCAAGAACGCCCTGCCCGTTTCCGCCCAGGGCCACGGAGGACGCCAGACCCGGTCCGAACCCGACCAGATGTTCGATCATTACGCCGTGGAATACACCTTCCCCGACGGGACCCGCCTGCTGGCGCAGGGGCGTCATGTCAACAAGTGCCACGACATCACCTGGAACGACGCCCTGGCTTCCGACCTCGAACTGGCCCCCGGCCTCGACCGCCTCACCTGGAACTCGAAACCGCCCGTCGAACCCAATGCCCAGGGCCATTACCCCGTTGCCATGCCCGGCCAAACGCGCGTGCTGTAGCTCCTCGCCAGGCATCCCGCACCATCCTGCCGCGCCTCCCGCCCCGTCCCGCCCATCGGGCGGGACCCAAGCCCTGAAGGACCAAGGGACCCCAACATCGACGTCCAACGCTCAACGCTCAACGCTCAACGTCCAACGCTCAACGCTCAACGCTCAACGTCCAACGCTCAACGTCCAACGCTCAACG
>JAFGQR010000078.1 GCA_016935555.1 Verrucomicrobiota bacterium | reverse complement strand
CCCCACCCCCACCCCCAGCCCCATACCCTCACCCGCACCCGTGGGGACGTCTTATGAAGATGCCCCTGTCGCGCCTGCGGCAACGACTGCTCCTGCTCGCCCTCCTCGCCGCCACACTCCTCCCCCGCCCCGCCGCCGCCCTGACTGAAACCAACCGGCCCCTGTTTGGATTCCGCGGACCCGAGATCTTTCCCATCGACCCCGCGATCGCCCATCTCCGCGCCGGCGACCTCGACGGCGACGGGTTTCTTGACCTTGTGGTGGCCAACAACGCCCGCGCCAAAATCAACCTTCTCTACAATCAAACCGCCCAAACCAACCGGCCCCCCCATCCCAAGCCCCGCAAACTCGAGACCAATGAGTTGCCCCCCGACGCCCGGTTCCGAATCGAATCCATCGCCTCCGAAAAACGCATCGCCAGTCTCGTCCTGGCCGACCTGAACAACGATCGGTGGCCTGACCTGGCCTATTGCGGAGATCCCGGGGAACTGGTGGTGCTCCACAACGAGAAAGGCCGGAACTGGAGCACCCCAAAACGCTGGCCCCTCAACGACGGCCAGATCCTGCCCGATGCGCTCACCGCCGGGGACCTCAACGGTGATCATCTCGCCGACCTGCTGCTCCTCGGCGAAACCGCCATCCACGCCTTCCTTCAGCAACCCGACCATGCCCTGGGCGAACCCGAAAAGATCCCCTTCGCCGGCTCGGTGAAGTCGGCGCAAGTCCTGGACCTCAATGGCGACGCCCGCCAGGACCTGCTGCTGGTCAGCGGAAACCACCCCTACCCCTTCCGGTTCCGCCTCCAGAACGACGCCGGCTCCCTCGGGCCCGAATTCCATTTTCCGCTCCCCCCCGTTCGCGCCTATCGGGCCGACGACCTCGACGGCGACCACCGGGCCGAACTTGTCACCATCGCCCTGCATTCCGGCCGCGTCCAGATTGGCAACTTCGCCCCGAAAGCGGCCGAACGTCTCACGGGCGATTTGTCCCGCGGCCAGTTTCAGGTGTTGCCCTTGAACAAAACCGGCAAATCCCGGCGTGGCATCGCCTGGGCCGATCTCAATGGCGACCAGCTTCCGGATGTGGTTGCCGCCGAACCCGACAGCGGCCAGCTCACCGTCTGCCTTCAGCAAACGCATGGCGTCCTCTCCGCCCCCCGGACCTTCCCCTCCCTGGCCGGGGTCAGCCAGATCGCCGTCGAAACGGCCCAGCCGGGCTCCCCGGCCCGCATCTACCTGCTCAGCCCCGAAGAACGCCAGGTCGCCGTCACCCGCTTCGACGCCCTCGGCCACCTCCCCTTCCCCGCCGCCATCCCGCTCGAGGGCAAACCCCTCGCCCTGGCCGTCACCGCCGGACTCCCCACCACGCCCTCCACCCTCGCGGTGCTGGTCGATCGCGACGGCGAACGCCACCTGGTGGTCCGTGACCCCCGGGGCAAATCCCGATCCCAAAAACTCAGCGTCGCCTTCAAATCCAATCCCGCCCGGGTCGTCTGGCACGACGTCAACCAGGACGGGCTCGACGACCTCGTCGTCCTGATCCCCTTCGAGAAAATCAAACTCCTCCTCCAAACCAACCGCCTGCACTTCGACGAACTCGATGTTCCCCCACCGGGCGGCTCCCTCGAACAACCGTGGCTGAGTGCCGCCGACGTCGACGGCGACGGCCTCCCGGAATTGCTGCTCGCCCAGAAAAACTTCCTGCGCGCCGTGGTCCTTCCCCGGCACTCCGCCTCCAACCCCCCTCCCGCCACGTTCACCGTCAAGGACCAGATCAATGGCGCCGACGGCAACTCCCGCATCGTCGGCGCGGCGCCTCTGCCTTGCGACGGCCAGCCCATCCCCCTGCTCTTCCTTCTCGACGCCGAACGCAAATCCCTCACGCTCTGCCGGCGCGACACCAATGCCCTCTGGCAAATCGTCCGCAACATCCAACTCCCCATGACCGACTTCGACCAGCTCCAGCCCGTCGCGCTCGCCCAAACCACCCCCAACAGCGTCGCGTTCCTCGGCCCCAACGCCCTCGCCTGGATGTCGCTGGCCGGTGACGCCTGGCAATTCGCCGAACTCGACGGCTATGAAACCCCCATCCGCGACGCGCGCCTCAACGACATCGTCTCCGGCGACCTCAACGGCGATGACCGCAAAGACCTCGTTTTCCTCGAAACCGCCCAAAACCACCTCGACCTCGTCATCTTCAACCACACCAAACACCTCGTTCCCGCCACCCGCTGGCGCGTCTTCGAGGAACGCTCCTTCCGCACCCGCCGCGACCCGCAAACCGAACCCCGCGAAGCCCTCGTTGCCGACGTGACCGGCGACCGGAAGAACGACCTGATTGTCATCGCCCACGACCGCATTCTTCTCTACTCCCAGGAATAACCGCGGGACGGCGCCCATTGGGGGGAGGGTTTGCGGAACACCACGATGCGGTTGGTGTTGGTGCCTTTGGCCATGTTGGCCACCCCCCAGCAGTTGGCGGTTTTCGTGAATGCCTGCTCGTGGATGAGCACAAGCAGCGGCGTGAGGCCCGCCGCCACGCCGCACGGCACGGCGTATTCCTCCAACCGCGTGGCCCCGCCGTGAATCTCGCCCACCTCGAACGCCACGTGCCCGCCCGGTTTGAGCACCCGCGCCAGTTCGCGGAACGTCGCCGTCATCGCCGTCTGCCAGTCCTGCAGGCTTGAACACACCGTCAGCTCCACCGCCTTCGCGTCGATGCCCACAAACCAGCAGCGCAGCCAGTTGTCGGTCGCGTATTGAACCACGTTCAAAAACGGCGGCGACGTGACCACCAGATCCACCGTGGCCGCTCCAATCCCGGGCGTCTCGTCCGCCGGCCCCGTCAGAAGCTGCGCCTGCGGCGCCGTCTGTTCCAAAGCCCGGCGCGCCGCCGGGCTCAAGGCGGCGAGAAGCGCGCGCGATTTCTTCAGGATGATGGACCGCACGTCGCGGGGGGGCGGGACTTGGCGGCGGCGCTCGTTGATGCGGCGTTGGGAGGGGATGGACACCGCCTGGTTGGGGGGCAGGGTGTAAACGGAGAAGAAGCCTTTGGAATGGCCGGTCAGCCGGTTCAACGCCACAAGCCGGATCCAGTCGTCCACGTCGTCCAGAGCACCGGTGTCCTCACGCCGGCGGAGATACTGCCTCAAGGCGGTGAGCTGCCGGAGCGTGTCGCGGTGGTAAAACACCAGCAACTCCTCCCGCAAGCCGTCCCCGGCCTTCAGGTCAAGGGCGTTCAGGCGCTCCTCAACGCGGGCGAGCGTGGGCGGCTGCAGACGCGGCCGCACGAGAAGCCGGCTCAGCGGATTCGCATCGCAGCCCAGCGGCACCCGCCCGAGCAGCGCGGCTTCGATCAGCGTCGTGCCGCGCCCCATGAACGGGTCATACACCCGGTCGCCGGGGCGTGTGAGCCGTTCGATGAAAAACCGCGGCAGTTGGGGTTTGAAGCAGGCGCGATAGGAGATCTCGTGGAGCGGGTTGGCCTGGCGCTGCCGGGCGGTCCAGAACTCGTTGACAAACGTCTCCACCCGCAGCTTCCGGCCCGGCTGCGACGCCGCCTCCGTGACCCCCACCCGGGTCTGCCGGCCAAATTCGCGAAAGGCGCGCAAGGCGTCGGCCAGGAGCATGGGCGGGCGCGGGCGACGCGGGGCAGGCGGGGGGCCGTCGAAGGGCAATTCGGGGCTGTGCATGACCCGGTGTTTCGGTTTTGGCATGACTAGGACCAACGCTGCGCTGGTTGGAGTTCAAGGGCCGGGAACCCGGATTCCGCAACCGCCACGCGCCAGGCGGTCCGGCCCCGGCGTCCACGACAACGCGGCGGCTCCGAAAAAGTGCTTGCCACCGCGCAGCGGGAATATGCTAAATCACAGCGGCCATGCCAATCGAGAAGATCATAGTGCTCGAGGACGATCTGGTCGTCCGCAAGAACCTGGAGCAGCAGTTGCGGTATCGCCGCTACGATGTCGCGGCCGTCAACACCATTGCCGGAGCGCAGGAGTTGCTGTCGAAGGACAACTTCGACCTGATGATCGTGGACATCCGGCTGCCGGACGGCGACGGGCGGACGCTGTTGAAGCAGCTGCAAAGCCGTCCGATGAAGCCGCTCGTGGTGATGATTTCCGGCTTCGGCACGGTGGACGTGGCGGTCGAGTGCATGAGCAACGGGGCGTTCACCTTCCTCACAAAGCCGTTCTCCCCCGAGCAGCTGGCGGTCACCCTGAAGAAGGCCGAGGAACACACCCAGCTGGTCAAGGTCAGCCAGTTCCTCAGCCACGCGGAAGACGACGAGGCCGGCTACGAGCTGCTTGGCAAAAGCCAGCAGATCGAACAGTTGCGGCAGTTGATCCGCCGCGTGGCGCGCACCCAGGCCACGGTGCTCATCCAGGGGGAAAGCGGCACCGGCAAGGAGCTGGTCGCCCGCGCCCTCTACCGCCAGAGTCCGCGCGACACCGCGCCCTTCATCAAGTTGAACTGCGCCGCCATCCCCGAGAACCTCATCGAGAGCGAGTTCTTCGGCCATGAGAAAGGGGCGTTTACGGGGGCGCTGACGAAGCGCGAGGGCCGGTTCGAGCTGGCGCACGGCGGCACGATTCTGCTGGATGAAATCAGCGAGATCTCGCCGCCGGTGCAGGCCAAGCTGCTGCGCGTGCTGCAGGAGCGCGAGTTCGAGCGCGTGGGCGGCAACCGGACCATCAAGGTCAACGTGCGCGTCATTGCCACCACGAACCGGCAGCTCTCCGAAAGCGTCGAGCGCAAGGAATTCCGGCAGGACCTCTTTTTCCGGTTGAACGTCGTCCCCATTTACATCTCGCCCCTGCGCGAGCACAAGCAGGATGTGCCCCTCCTGGCGGAGCAGTTCCGGATTCGTTTCGCGCGCAAGCACGGCATGGAGGTCAAGGGATTCTCCGACCATTGCATGAGCGCGCTGATGGACCATGACTGGCCCGGAAACGTCCGCGAACTCCAGAACGTCGTCGAGCGCGCCGTCATCCTGTGCGGCGAGCGGGGCATCATCGAGCCCGCCCACCTCGGCCTGGCCCAGCGGCCCGACTCCGCCCAGGCCGCCCTGGGCATGACCACGGCCCACATCCTCTCCTCCAGCACCCCCGACAGCGGGGGCTTCTGCACGTTGAGCGAACTGGAGAAACGACACATCCTCGCGGCGCTTGAACGCAGCAAGGGCAACCGCACCCACGCGGCCAAAATGCTCTCCATCAGCATCCGCACCCTGCGCAACAAGCTGAACGAATACAAGTTCAAGCCCCCCGCCGCCCACCCCGCCAGGACCGCCATCCGCGAGTGACGCGCTGACTGTCCCCGATCTGGATGCCCGCGCGCCCGCCTGTCCCGGATCGGGACACGCGCAGCCTCCTCAAACGTCCGTCCGTTTCCGGGGCGGATGCGTTCCGCGGAAAGGTGCCGCCGCATTTCAGGTGTTTGCGCGGGGTTTGTGCAGTTTTTGGCGCGCCTGCCCGCCGCGCTTCCTCCCGGACTCGTCCCATGGCAGCCCACCTGCTCAAAGGCGCTTGCGGTCGATGGCCAGCGCCTGATGAAACCACAAAACCACATTGCCGCGCCCCGCGGAATCCTACGGAGCGAACCGAAGCGAAGAAACGCAGGTTCCCCGGCGGCCATCCCTCAACCCCGCCCGCACCCGGCGCCTGCCCGTCGCGTCGAATCGCCACCGGGACCGGCGTGCGGCGCCTCCGCCTGAACGTCGTCCCCCTCGCCCCTCATGATCACCCATCCTCGAATCTGTGCGCGCCGGCCTGACAGCCGCCGCAAACCCCGGGTCCCGTCTCCCGGCCCGTGGTCGCATCGTCGGCGCATTCGTCCGGGCAGCGCCAGGGAAGCCAACGTGGTCGAGCAGTATATTCCGCTGGTGAAGAGCGTTGTGGGCCGTGTGGCGATGACCCTGCCGCCGCACGTGGACGGTGAGGACCTCTACAGCGCCGGGCTGCAGGGGCTGCTGAATGCTGTCCGCCACTACGACCCGCAGGCCGGCACCGCCTTCGAAACCTATGCCCGCCTGCGGATTCGCGGCGCGGTGTTCGACGAGCTGCGGCGCATGGACTGGGTGCCCCGCTCCGTGCATTCCAAGGCGCGCAAGCTGCAACGCGTCATGAGCGACCTCGAACAGTCCAAAGGCCGCGCGCCCACCGACACCGAGATGGCCAGAGGCCTGCACATCTCCGTCAGGGAGTATCACGAGTGGCTCGAGGAAACCCGGCCTGCCACGTTCCTCTGCCTCGATGCCGCGTTCACCAGCGAGTTCGACGACACCGTCACCCAGCACGAAAGCCTGGCCGATCCGCGCCAGGAAAACCCGCTCGACAGCACCTTTCGCCGCGAACTGTCCGAACTCATCATGGAACGCCTCCAGCATCTCCCTGAAATCCAGCGCAAGGTGCTCGCCCTTTACTACTTCGAAGACCTCCGCCTGCGCGAAATCGCCGAGGCCTTCGGATTGACCGAATCGCGCATCTGCCAGATCCACGCGCAGGCGGTCCAAGCCATCAAGACCCAGCTGCGCCGTGTTGACCCCTGCTTTGCCTGAGTGACCATGCCCCCGACCCTGACTGTCCTGCTGCAGGCCCTCGTGGATGCCCTGCGCCATGAACTCCAGCAGCTCGGCGAAATGCTCGCCCTCCTCGACCCGCACCCGGCGCAGCCCGCACCGTTTGCTTCCCCTGCCTCCGCCGCCGCCCTGCACACGCACCGGACCCTCCTCCAGCAGGCGCGTGAACAGCGCCAAACCCGGCAGCGCCAACTGGCCGCCGCCCTGAACCAGCCCGCCTCGGCCTCCATCGCCCAGCTCCTGACCGCGGTGCCTGCCGCCTATCAGCCCCTGCTCGCCGCCCTCGTCCAGGAAAACCACGAACTGCGCCAGCGCGTCGAGCAACGCGCCCAGCAAGCCCGGGAAACCCTCCGGCATTCCCTGGAGCGGATGCGCGCGTTTATCACCGCCTTACCCCCCGGGCCCCCTGCGGCCTCCCCCCGGGCCGCCCCCACCCCCCCGGCCCGCCTTTGCCCCATGTCCTCGCCCCGGATGCGCCCGCATAACCCGTGGAATTGAAAACACCATGCTGATCCTCTCACGTCGCATCAACGAAAGCATCGTCATTGACGGACGCATCATCATCAAAATCCTGCGCGTCGACAGGGACACCGTCAAATTGGGCATCCAGGCGCCGCCCGAAGTCACGGTTCACCGCCAGGAAATCCAGGACCTCATCGAGCGGGGCCAGGCCAACGGATCCCGGTCCAGCCACCCCCCGCACCCGCGCGCCGACATCCCCCACACCCCCCACGAACTCGACCTGCCCGTCCGCGGCATCTCGCCCGGCCCGAAATAGGGGCCCCCGTCCTCCGCGGGCGCCGCCGCGCTTCCAGGTCACTCCGAGATTTCCTCCACCAGGGCGCTCGACGCCCGCGCCTTCCGGCCGGCCCGCACTTCCGGCCACAACAGCAGCGTCGCCACCGCGATCAGCCCCGCGCTGATCCCGGCCAGGACGGGCAGCGTGAGATGCCCGACCGCATAAAACGCAATCAGCGGAGCCGCCACGCCGCGCACCCCGGTCAGAAACGTGTGCACCGACATGTAATCCGCCACTCGCTCCGGCGGCGCGAATTTCGTCACCCACAAGCTCCACGCCACGTCCCCGCCCGCATGCGCCACTCCATACACCGCCGCGGCTGCCACCATCCCCGGCAAGGTGTCGCTCATGAAGAAGCCCAGCACTCCCACCATGAACCCGACGTTCAGCGCCATGCGCAGCACGAAAAAGTTGGTCCGGTCAAACAAATAGCCCCACACCGGGCTCAGCACCAGCCGGACCAGATTCGGAATCACCCCCGTCAACAGCGCAATCATCCCGACGCCCAGCGCCAGCCCGTACTTCGGATTGCCCAGATACTCCACCCGAAGCGGCAGCATCATCAGGTTCGCAAACCCCAACAGCATCCAACACACCAGCACCCGCCGAAACAAGGCGTCCTCGCGCACAAACCGCAGCGCCCGCAGCATGTGCGCGCCTTCCCCGGGCGCCATGGCGCGTGTCGGACACCGCGCCACGCAATACGCGCCAAACCCCGAGGCCCCTCCAAACACCAGCAACAGCACCGCAAACCACTGCATGTGCCCGGATAACGCGCTCCCCGCCACGTGGCTGAACACCGCCGCCGCCGCTATCCGAATCATCACCGTCCGTGAAAACAGCCGCCCGCGCTCCGCCTCCGGGTAGTTCTCGTGGTACATCTGCGTCAGCAGCGGAATCACCGCCGAATACGCCGCCATCCCCACCATGCTGCCCAGAATGAACACCGGCAACTGCGGCAGCCTGCACGCCATCCGCACCATGCCGTGAGCCGGCCCCAGCCACCCCGCCAGCACCTGCGGCGCGCCCAGCCACACCGCCGCCAGCCCAAAACTCGCCCCCCCCACCCCCATCACCCACGCCGCCGACACCGACACCGTCCGCCGCCCCGCGCCAGCCCAGGACACCACCACCGGCGACACCAGCAACCCCAAACTGCCCGCCCCCGCCACCAGCGCCTTCGCCAGAAAACCCGCCTCGAACCACACCACCGCAATCGCCAACAAAAAGGTGCTCCCCGCCGTCTCCATGATCCCCGTCGCCCCCGCCCGCCACAGTTCAAACACGTAAGTCGTTCGAGTGCGTTGCGCAGCTGACATGTCCCCCCAGCTAATCGCAAAGCCCGCCCCCGCGCAAAATCTTTCCCCACCTTGGAGATTGGGGACTGGCATTCCCCCCAAAGGGCCGTCGCCCCGCTGCGCCTTCCGCCCGGGAGGTTTTCCCTGCCCCCCTGCACCGCGACGCAGCCGCCCACGCTCCGCGGCCATCCGCGGCTCGACCCGGTACGGTTCAGCGGACGCTCAGGGGAAGGCTTTCGCTGTGGCTGTTGAACTCGGGCGCATACATGCACTGGATGGCGGCCAGGCCCGTCTGATAGTCGCCGCGCAACTGGACACGGGTCGCATACTCGAACACGTAGGTGCCCTTCGGCACGTACTCGATGAAAAAATGGCTCGCGGTGTCGCGCGTCGTCTCGTAATACGCCAGCCCGTCCTGATACCGATGCCGACTGATCACATTCACGGGCTCGGTGCCGCTGCCGCGGTGGTCCTTGAGATGCACGTATTCCATGTCCCGGTCGGCCCGCAACACGATCCGCACCACGAGTTCGTCCCCGACCGCCACCGGGCCCCGGACGGGCCGGAGTTCGGGCCCGCGCGGGGTGTTCATTCTGGTGTAAAGGGATTTTTGGAGCTTGAGCGGTGTGCCCTCGTGGGGTGTCACCTTGGCGATGTCCTCCAAGTACTGCCAGTGCATGCTGCCCCAGGCGACACCCTCGTCGAGCTTCCTCACCGTCACGGCCCCGAGTTTGGGCCGGATGTCGGCTCCGGCAAACCGGTGTTCGTAGAAGCCGGTGCCGGGCTCGACGGGGGTGCGGAGGTGGGGATCGGCGCGGCCGGGGGTCAGAGGGATGCCGCCGGCGGTGACTTCGACTTGCAGGTCGCTGGCGAGGATGTCCCCGCCCCGCAGCAGCAGGGCATACACGGCGTCGGCGGTGGCCTTGGTGGTTTTCCAATCCCGCGTTTGTTTCTGCTTGAGCAGCCAGACCCGGCATTCCTCGACGGCGTCGCGGTCGCCCAGGATTTCGTCGAAGGCTTCGATCATGAGGGCCTGGGTTTCGATGGGGGCGCGGAACCACCACCAGCTCCATTCGGTGTCGCGCCAGAACATGCCCAGCTCCTCGCTGCCGACGGCGCGTTCGCGGATGCTGGCCATGATGGCGCGTGCGGCGGCGCGGTTCTCGTCGCCGCCCCAGCGGTGGTGGGCGAGGGCGAGGTGGCCCTGGCTCTGGCGGTTGGCGACTTGGAGCCAGTGTTTGCGGGATTGCCGGAGGAAGAACTCGACGGCGGCCTGGTGGTTGCGGGCGACGGGTCGGTCCTTGAGAAAGAAACTGCGCCCATAAAGGTAGAGGGCGTCGGTCGAGCTGGGCACGTAGGCATCGGGGTCGGGCTGTTTGAGGATGCGCTGGTGACGCTCGTTCATCCAGCCGTCCAGCCGGGCCAGGGATTTGAGCGCCGGCGCCAGGTCGATGGATTCGACGCCGAGGTGACGGAGACGCCCGAAGCCGGTGGTGATGTAAAGGGTGATGTAATCGTTGTCGCGGCCGCCGGGGAACCAGGGCCAGGCGCCGTCGCCGAGCTGGGCGTCGCGCAGTTTGCGCAGGGCCGCTTCGAGTTCGAAGTTGAGGCGGTTGTCGTCGAAGAGCACGCCCACGTTGCGGCGCGCCTCGCTTTCGCGGTGGGCTTCGCGCAGCCAGGGGGTTTCCTCGATCATCACCATTTTGAGGTCCTGGTTCTTGACCATGGGGCTGTCGAGGGCCGGGGTGTTTTTCCACTGGTCGAAGATGCGGCGGATTTTGGGATTGGACTGGGCGATGAAGCGGGCGAGTGCATTGGCGTAAAGCCGGTTGAAGGTTTGCTCCGTGCATTCATGCGGGAACTCCATGAGGTAAGGCAGCGCCAACACCGCGTACCAGGACGGGTTCGACACCATCTGCACGACGAGGTTCCGGTGCACCAGCGTGTCGGACCGGCCGGACTCGAGCAGCTTGGTGAACGCGAAGGACTTGCTGACAGGGCCCTGGCCGGCCTTGACGCGGATCGGCAGCGGCAGGGATTCGGTCACAAGCACGCGCCGGGACAGCACCGGCAGATACCCCTCCTCGCCGTCGCTCAGGCGTCCCGTCGAACCGACGGCCTTGTAGGCCAGGTAGGGCGCGCCGTCGGGAACCGAGATGCGCCACGCCAACGTGCGGGATTCCTTGGCGGGGATGTCGAAGGCGAGCACGGCGCCGCCGGGGGCTGCGCCGGCCAGCTTTAACAGCGCATCGGCGCTCTCGTCGGTGGCGGCGTTGCGGAAGCCGAGTTGGACCTGGCCGGTCTGGCGGGCTGCGGACTGGTTGGACACCTTGACGGTGAATTCGACGGTGTCGCCCTCGCGCAGGAAGCGCGGCGGGTTGGGCTGGACCATGATGTCCTTGGAGGTCACGGCCTCGCCCTCGAGGAAACCCGAGCGCAGCGAGCCGTCGTGGGCGAATCCCAGGAACCGCCACGTCGTGAGCGCCTCCGGCATGGTGAACGTCATCCGCACGATGCCATTCGAATCGCTGGTCAGCTGCGGGAAGAAAAATGCCGTTTCGTGGAGGTTCTTCCGGGCGGTCACGGCGGACAGGTCCACCGCCTTCGCGCCGGGCGCCGCCTCGCCGCCGCCCACACCCGCCTGTTTGTCGGCGCCGTCTCTGCCCGGAGCCGCCGCCTTGGCCATCAGGGCCCTCCCGAAATAGGCTTCGTTGGCCTCGGCCATGGCGATGCCGGAAGCGGATGCCGCGGCGGGCGCCATGGCCGTTTCGACACCGGCCATGTCGTTGACGATTGATGGCAATGTCAGACGCCGCGTGGCTACGGGACCTGCGCCACCCGCCCAGCCGTAGCCGTAGCCCCAGAAATTGCGCACCAGGTCGGACGGGAAGTGGCGGTGGCTCAGGTCGACGGTCACGTGCGGGAGGATCCATCGGCCTTTGAGGTGCGCCAGCGATTGCAGGCCGTTCGCAAACCGCGGGCTCGCGGTGCTATGGCCCCGGTAGAAGAAGCCCAGCCGACGCGGCCAGTGCAACGCCATGAACTGGTCCAGCGACGCGTCGTAAAGTGTCGCCACCATCTCCGCCACCGTCTTCTCGAGCTTGCCCGCGTCGGCCTGCGGCGCACGGAGCTGCAGGCTCCAGGTTTCGGGCTTGCCGGGCTGGAGTTTCGAGACGAAATGCTCCCACTTGAGTTCAAGTTCCTTGTGGCTCCAGGGCACTTCGATCTGACGCGACACGAGGTGCGCCCGGTTGGCGTGCACCTGGGTGATGTGCAGCGTGAACCCGCCGCGCATGGTCTCGGTGACGGCCTGTTTGATCTGCTGCTGGGTTCGGCCTGCCTGCGTCCAGAACCGCTGGATCATCCCATGCCGATGCTCCACTTCCACAAACGCCCGCCCGGTGTCATAGCCCGTTCCCCACAGCGCCATGAACTCGTCGCCGGGCTGCAGGGTCCATTTGGGCGCGGCCAGGAAATGCGGGATCGGGGGGGCGAACTTCGCAGCATCCGGGTCGAGCACATGGAGCGGCAGGCGGCCCGTGATGGTTTTGCCGAAGCGGTCCTGGGTTTCGAGCATGGCCCGGTACACCCCGGCGCCGAGCTGAAATCCCAGCACCGCGGACCCCTCGGCATCCGTGGTGAACCCCTTCTCCGCCACCACCTCGCCCAGGTCCCAGTGGTTCGGATCGGACAGGTCAGGGTCCGCCTTCCGGTCGCGTGTCGCCCCGGGCCGCCACCGCTCCTCGGCCAGGCGCGGCCGATGGACGCGGGCGGGCGGTTTGAGGCGGTGGATGCTCACGCTGCCTTCGGCGATTTGGGGTTCGTTGTCGAGGGTCGTGGTGCGGAGCTTCAGCTCGACGGGCCGGGCGGCGGTCTGCCAGGCGTCGGCGCTGAGCGACGCCCGCAGGGCGACGAATCCGACATGCACATGGCGGTCTGCGGAACGGGTTTCGCCGGCGCTGTCCGTCACGTCGGCGTGGATGGCGTAATGGAACGACACCTCGTCCTTGTCGGACACCTGGGGATCGGGTTTGGCGACGAACTCGATCTTGAAGGTGCCGTCGGTTTTCGTCCGGGCGGTGCCATGGGCGATTTCCTGGCTGCCTTGCAACCCGGGCCGGGGCCAGCCCCACCAGCCCCACCAATCCGGCCACCGCACCTCGCGCACCACGCGCCATCGGACCGGCGCCTCGTCGATCGCGGCGCCCGTGTAGGCCTCGGCCTTGCCTTCAAGCACCACCGGCTCGTGGAGACGCGCCGCGGTTTTTGGGGGGTCGAGCGTGACGCGGAACTTGGGGCGTTTGTATTCCTCGACGTTGATCCATGCGCTGCCGTGTTCGCCGCTGCTGACAAAGAGCCGGTATCGCCCCATGACACGGTCGCGCGGGGCGGTGAAGCTGCCGCTGAACGAGCCGTAGTCGTTGCACGCGTGCTCCGCCTTGGCAACCTCCTTCCCGTTCGGATCCGCAAATGTCACCGTCACCCGCCGCCCGCCCAGCAGCGTGTAGCGGTCGCCCTCCGTGTCCACCCGCGCCACGATGCCCTTGAACTGGATCGCCTGGCCCGGACGATACAGGGCGCGGTCGGTGAAAAAGATCGTCTGGTCGCGCGCCTCGGGCGGGCGCCGCGGATGGATCCAGAAGTCGTGTTCCGAAGCAACCTCCCGCCCCTTCAGCCGGGCCCGGACCAGGTAGCCGCGCCGTTCGGCCGGCTTGATCTCGAAGAAGCCGTTCGCATCGGTCGTCTGGCGGGGTTCGGCGACGCGGCGGTAGTTGCGGTCCAGCCGCCAGGCCATGATCTCGGCGCCCTCCAACGGCTCGCCCGAGTTGGCGTCCAGCACAAAACCCTCGAGCCGCCCGTTGCGCGGGCGGAGGATCAACGCCAGGTCGCTCACCCAGAACGGGGTGAAACTGACGAGGTTGTCCTCGTCGCCGAAACCGGGGTCATGGCTGGCGACGAGGAAATAGTGGCCGGGCTTCAGCGTCATTGGAGCGGGCAACCTGGCGACCCGCTGCTGGTAGTCGGCCGTCGGAGGCAGATCGGCCGACCACGCCAGCTCCGGCGGCCGGGCCAGCAACTCCCCCTTTTCCGCGTCGTTGAGGTTCTGCGGCCGCCGGTGCTTCCGATCCAGAAAATCCTCCCACGCCCACGCCACCGCCCGGAAATGCACCCGGGGCAGATTCCGATACTCGACGGTGATGACCGGGCAGACCTCCGGGTCCCGCGCCGCGCCGCCTGCCGTGCAGTTCCAGACGCGCTCCGTCGAGATGCTCAGCGCCTTGGCTTCAAGTTCCGCGATCAGGTTGTGGCACAGCTTGCCGCCGGCGCTGTCCGGATGCGCGTTCTTGCCGCGCTGCGCCAGCGTGCGCGCGGCGACCCAATCCCCGGCGTCCCGGACCGCGCGGGCCCAGTAGTGCAGCGCCATGGCCGACACCTCGTGGTCCGCCCACGCGTCGACGAACGCCTTGAGCGCCGCCTTGTAGCGCTCCGCCTTCGCCTCGCCGAACGCCGTGTTGTGCCCATACACGAGCCGCGCCAGGTCCGCGTCCAGCCGCGCCGTGGGATCCTCGTCGTTGGCGTGAAAGGTCATCAGGCTCGCGTAGAGGTCGAGCGCGTGGATGATGGGTGAGTCCGGGAACGACTTCCGGTCGAACGCGCGCCACCAATCGAGGAACTTGTCTGCGGGGTCGAACACGGGGCTGGTGGCGGGCAGTTCGAAGGCGTCCTGGGGTTTGGCGGCGGCCTGCTCGCCGCTGGTATAGAACTGGAGGGCCTCATGCGCGATGAAGTCGTAGAGGGTGGGCCGGTAACGGTCCGGCAAGCCGCCGGTCTCAAGCAAAGCGTCGAACTGGCCGACGGGCGTCTGTTTGAGCGCGGGGGCATTGGACAGCGCCATCTGGAATTGGCGATCGATTTCGGCGAACAGCCGGGGCAGATCCCACGTGGTGAAGTCCTGACCCGGCGTTTCGGCGGTGGCGGTGCGGCGCAGGAAACGCCAGCGGTTTTGCTGGAAGTAATGCCAATACCAGTGCGCCCGCAGCGTCTGCAGCAGCGGCACGACCGGCGCCGGCGCCTGGGCGATTTCGGCGTCCATGCGCGTGATTTTTTCTTCCGGCTTGTTGCCCTCGATGTTGCCCTCGAGGACCATCCTCCTGGCCATGGCCTTGGCCGCCTCTCCCCACGCCTGGTCCCGGACGGCGGCGGGGATGATGGCGTTCAGGTTGGTGATGGCGGTGCGGGGCAGCCCCTTGCCGAGGGCCTCCTCCACCTGCCGCCACAACTCGGACCGCGATGCCGCGGCTGCGGCAACCGTCATGGCCAGCACCACGCTCAACCCGGCGATCAGTCGCTTCATGGCTCTCATCATAGCCCGTTCGACGGGTTTGCGAAGCAAAAGCTCCCAGCCTCGCCCCGGCATTGATTTGCGGGCGCGCGTCGCGTACAAGCGGGCGTGCGCACCGCGTCGTTCGACTACGAGCTGCCGCCGGAATTGATCGCGCAGGAACCCGCACCCGAGCGCGATCGATCCCGGCTGCTGGTTCTGGACCGGGCCACGGGAAGCGTGGCGCACCTGGGGTTTGGCGATCTGGAGGCCTATCTGCAGCCCGGGGACGCCCTGGTGCTGAACGATTCGCGGGTCATCCCCGCCCGGCTTCGGGCGGCGAACCCGCAGACCGGCACAGTCCTGGAGATTCTGCTGCTGGAGGAACAGGCGCCCGGCACCTGGCACGCCCTGATGCGCCCCGCGCGCAAAGCCCGCCTCCAAACCCGCCTCCAGATCCAGCATCGCGACGGCCGGCCCTCTGCGCTTCGGGCCACCGTGGTGGGCCGCAACGACGAGGGGCACCGGTTCCTCCGGTTCGAGGGCGCGGACGACATCCGCGCCGCGCTCGCCGCGCTGGGCGATGTGCCCCTGCCGCCCTATATCCGGCGGCCCGGCGGCAGTGCCGCGGCCGACGCGGAGCGGTATCAAACCGTGTATGCGGCGATGCCGGGTTCGGTGGCCGCGCCGACCGCCGGGCTGCATTTCACGGGGCGCATGTTGGATCGGCTGCGCGGGCGCGGGATCGGGATTGGCCGTGTGACGTTGCATGTGGGGCTGGCGACGTTTGCGCCGGTGAAGACCGTCCGGGTGGCGGACCACCCGATGCACGCGGAACGCTATGAACTGCCCGAAACCACCGCCCGCCTCATCCGCCACGCAAAGGCCGCCGGGCGGCGCGTCGTCGCCGTGGGCACCACGTCGGTGCGCGTGCTCGAGACCGCCGCCGCCGCATCGCCCGGAGACGGCCTGGCCGGGGGATCGGGCCGGACGGATTTATTCATCTACCCACCGTGGCGGTTTCGCGTGGTGGACGCGCTGCTGACGAACTTCCACCTGCCGCGGTCCACGCTGCTGATGTTGGTGAGCGCGTTTGCCGCGCCGGGGGAGGTTCGGGGGACGGAGCTGGTGCTGCGGGCGTATGCGGAGGCCGTGCGCCGGCGCTACCGCTTTTACAGCTACGGCGACGCGATGCTGGTGCTCTAGAGTGGTGTCTGGAGAGCGCCTTTGACCGATGCCATCGGTGCAATCCGCGACATCCCCGGTTCAAACCTGCGCGCTGCGCGGCCACTCTGTGCGTGACAACCACTCGCCCCCTGCTACTTTGGCTGCGGGAGATGAGTGAATCCACCGACTACGATGGCGCCTGGAAGGAAGCGCTTGAACTGTATCTGGAACCCTTTTTGCAGCTGTGCTTCCCCACCGTTGCCCAAGGCATCGACTGGGCCCTGCCCGTCGAATTCCTCGACCAGGAATTGCAGGAAATTGTCCGCGACGCCGACCTGGGCAAACAACGGGTCGACAAGCTCGTCAAAGTCCGGCGCCGCGACGGCGCCGAGGAATGGGTGCTCCTGCACGTGGAGATCCAGGCGCAACCGGACGACCGGCTGCCCCTGCGGGTCTACCAATACCATCACCGGATTGCCGATCGCTTTGGACGGCGCGTGGCCACCTTGGTGGTGCTGGCCGATCTCCAGGCCGAGTGGACTCCCACATCCTACCATGAGGAACTCTGGGGCTGCCGGGTGCGTTTCGAGTATCCCATCTGCAAATTGCTCGACTTCGTTCGGGACCGTGCAGCACTCGAAGCCAGCGACAATCCCGCGGCGATCGTGGTGGCCGCCCACTTGGCCGCTCAAGCCACTCATCGCGACATGGACCAACGGCATCGGCTCAAGTGGCAACTGACGCGCCGGCTGTACGAACGGGACTTTGACCGCAAGAACATCCTCGAGCTGTTTCGGCTCATCGACTGGCTCATGGCGCTACCCGACGAATTGGCGGTTGCTTTTCGCGGGGAATTGATCAATTTTGAAACCGAGAAACGTATGCCATACGTCACAAGCATCGAACGATTAGGCCGGCAGGAAGGCCGGCAGGAGGGTCGACAGCAAGGTCGACAGGAAGCGTTGCGGGACAACATCCTCGACGTGCTCGAAACACGCTTTGGGGCGCTCCCCCCAACCATGCGACATCAGGTGGAAACCGCCCAAGACGAAGGCCAACTCAAGCGCCTGCTGCGCCAGGCGGCTGTGGCCCAATCCCTCGCAGCATTCGAGTCCGCCCTCTGACCGCCCAGTCTCGTTATTTGCCCTGCCGTCCGTTCGATAGGGAGGGCGTTACTCCACCTTGATCCGGTAGTAGTAGGGGCCGGGGTTCGTCGCGGTGGTGTCCCTATAGAGGTTCTCCGGCGGCGTGCAAAGAATGTGCTCGGCAACCACGGAGAAACTGGCGCCGTTCGTTTCCAGCACGCTCGTTCGAAGAACGGAATACAGCTTGTTCGACGAGGATCCCCAGGCGATTTGCACGCCGTTGGTTCCAGCCCCGCCGATCCTCGTCAATCTGCGCCATTCTTAAACATTGCACTGCAGAGCACATGCGCGGCGCATGCGTTGCGGCGCCGCAGCCACCTCCCCCTCCTGCGCACCCACCACCCCGGTAGGGCGAGACTCCGTCGAGCCCTGACTTCCCTTCAACCTTCCGATTCACCGGGACAAATGCGTCGGCGTCTGGGCTCCCCGGAATCGCGGGTTCAGCTTGGCGCAGCGTGTGAGGCGATTTCAGATCCGCCGATGCGAGGCTTGATTGGCTGGCTGCCGATTCGTAGGCTGCTGCGGATAACACGAGGCACCGATGCGATGGACCCATGGCGCATGGCACTTGGTCGCAGCCGCCGGCATCAGCCTGGCGACGGCATCGGGGTTGGCGGCCGCCGAGATCACGCTCCTGAATGTGTCGTATGACCCGACGCGCGAGCTGTTCACGGCCTACAACCGGAGGTTTGCGCAGGATTACGAGGCGGAGACCGGCCATCGGGTTCGCGTGATCCAGTCGCACGGCGGCTCGGGGAAACAGGCGCGGGCGGTGATCGACGGGTTGCGGGCGCACGTGGTGACGCTGGCGCTGGCGTATGATGTCCAGGCGATTGCCGACCATCATCTCATCCGGCCCGGGTGGCAATCGCGCCTGCCCCATGCGTCGTCGCCCTGCACCTCGACGATTGTGTTCCTGGTGCGGCCGGGCAATCCGAAGGGGATCAGGGACTGGGGCGACCTGGTGCGGCCGGGCGTGGGGGTCATCACCCCGAATCCGAAGACGTCGGGGGGTGCGCGCTGGAATTTTCTGGCGGCGTGGGCGCATGCGACGCGGGTGTTGGGGGAGGGGGAGGCCGCGGCGGTGGCGTTCATGAGGCGGCTTTACGGGAACGTGCCGATCCTGGACACGGGGGCGCGGGGGGCGACGACGACGTTTGTGCAGCGGGGCATTGGGGATGTGTTGTTGGCGTGGGAGAGCGAAGCGGCGCTGGCCGCGCGCGAATACGGCACGGGGCGGGTGGTGACGGTGTATCCGCCGACCTCGGTCCTCGTGCAGCCGACGGTGGCCGTGGTGGACCGCAACGTGGACCGGCGCGGGCAGGGTCCGGAGGTGCGCGCCGCGGCGGAAGCGTATCTGCGGCGTCTTTACTCGGAGGCGGCGCAGGATCTGATCGCCCAGCACGGCTATCGGCCGGTGGACGCGGCCGTGCTGGCCCGTCATGCCGCACGCTATCCGCCTCTGAAGCGCTTCACGGTGGGGGAGATTGCCGGCAGTTGGCGGGCGGCCCAAAAAAGGTTCTTTGGCGAAGACGGCGTCTTCGATACGATTCACCGTCCCTGACGGGCGCATGACGAATGGCCGGTAGAAAATTCAACGTCCTGCCCGGGTTCGGCCTGACGATGGGGTTCACGCTTCTCGTCCTGAGCCTCGTGGTGCTGATTCCGATGGGGGTGCTGTGGGTGCGGGCGATGGAACTGTCCTGGGGGGAGTTCTGGCACCAGGCAACCACGCCGCGCGCGCTGGCGGCGTACCGGCTGACGTTCGGCGCTTCGCTCGCGGCCGCGACGGTGAACGCGGTCTTTGGGGCGATGGTGGCGTGGGTGCTGGTGCGATATGATTTTGCCGGACGCAGGTTCCTGGACGCGCTGATTGATGTGCCTTTTGCGTTGCCGACGGCGGTGGCGGGGCTGACGCTGGCCAGTTTATTTTCGGACCAGGGCTGGCTGGGGCGTTGGCTGGCGCCTCTTGGGGTGCACGGGGCCTACTCGGGACTGGGCGTGGTCATTGCGCTGGCGTTTGTGGGCCAGCCCTTCGTGATCCGGTCCGTGCAGCCCGTGCTGCAAAACCTCGACCGCGAACTCGAGGAGGTGGCGGCGACGCTCGGCGCCGGCCGATGCCGGACGGTGTGCCAGGTGGTGGCGCCCAGCCTGTGGCCGGCGTTGCTGACGGGGTTTGCGCTGGCGTTCGCCCGGGCGATTGGGGAGTATGGGTCGGTGGTGTTCATCTCGGGCAACCTGCCGTATCGGACCGAGATTGCGCCGGTGCTCATTGTGATGCGGCTGGACGAGTATAACTACGGGGGGGCGGCGGCGCTGGCGGTGGTGTTGTTGGGGATCTCGTTCAGCCTGCTGATTCTGATCAACCTGCTGGAACGTTGGACCAGCCGCTACTACTCCTGACCGCATGGCGTCCCACCCGCATCCCCCGCCCAGCTCGCACGGCGCCGCCAGGATCAGCGGCACGGGCGAGCCCGTGTTTGTCCGCGGGGTGTTGATTGCGCTGAGCGTTGCGTTCCTGGCGGTTTTTTTGATTTTGCCGCTGGCGAACGTGTTTGTTCAGGCGCTGGGCAAAGGGTGGAGCGCCTATGCGCACTCGCTGAGCCATCCCGACAGCCGGGCTGCGATCCGCCTCACGCTGCTGGTGGCGGCGATCACCCTGCCGGTCAACGTCACATTCGGCCTCGCGGCGGCGTGGGCCATCGCCAAGTTCGAGTTCCGCGGCAAGGCGGTGTTGCTGACGCTGATCGACCTGCCGTTTTCGGTGTCGCCGGTGGTGGCGGGGCTGATGTATGTGCTGGTGTTTGGCCTGCAGGGGGTGCTGGGGCCGTGGCTGGACACGCACGACATTCAGATCATTTTCGCGTTGCCGGGGATTGTGTTGACGACGGTGTTTGTGACCCTGCCGTTTGTGGCGCGGGAGCTGGTGCCGGTGATGCAGGCCACGGGTGCGGAGCAGGAGCAGGCGGCGCTGACCCTGGGCGCGAGCGGCTGGACCACCTTCTGGCGCGTCACGCTGCCGTCGGTCAAATGGGGCCTCTTGTACGGCATCATCCTCTGCAATGCGCGCGCGATCGGCGAGTTCGGCGCCGTGTCGGTGGTCTCGGGGCACATCGCCGGCCAGACGGACACGATGCCGCTGGCGGTGGAAAAACTGTATCAGGAGTTCAATGCCACCGCGGCGTTTGCCGTGGCGAGCCTCCTCGCGTTGATCGCCTTGGCCACGCTTGCGATCAAAGCCTGCCTGGAGTGGAACATGCGGCGCAAGGACCGCCGGGAGCGGGACGCTGCTGCAAACGCACGCCGCGGCCCCGGCCCCGGCCCCGTCGCCCTCACCGCCGCCTGACCGGGCCACGCGCCGACTCCGCCATGAGCATCGCCCTGAACCAGGTCAGCAAAACCTTCGGCGAGGTGACGGCCGTGCACCGGGTGAGCCTCGAGGTGAACGAGGGCGAGCTGGTGGCGTTGCTGGGGCCCAGCGGGGGCGGCAAGACCACCGTCCTGCGCCTGATCGCCGGGCTCGAAATGCCCACCGAAGGCGACATCTACATTCGCGGCCAGCGCGTCAACGACATCCCCGTCCAGCGCCGCAACATCGGGTTCGTGTTCCAGAATTACGCGCTTTTCAAGACGATGACCGTGTTCAAGAACATCGCGTTCGGTCTCAAGGTGAAGAAGTGGCGGGCGCGGAAGATTGAGGCGCGCGTGGGCGAGCTGCTCGAGTTGCTGGGATTGAAGGGATTGGGCGCCCGCTACCCGCACCAGCTCTCAGGGGGGCAGCGGCAGCGGGTGGCCATCGCGCGCGCGCTGGCGCCGCAGCCGACGGTGCTGCTCTTGGACGAACCGTTCGGGGCGGTCGACGCCAAGATCCGGCAGGAACTGCGGGAGTGGCTGGTGCACCTGCAGCACGACCTGAACCTCACCACCATCTTTGTCACGCACGACCAGGAGGAAGCCATGGAAATCGCCGACCGCATCGCCATCTTCTCGCGCGGCCACCTCGAACAGGTCGGCTCCCCACGCACCGTCTACGAAGAGCCCGTCAACGAATTCGTCGCCCGCTTCATCGGCGTCCTCAACGTCCTCGACCTCGAAATCCGCAACGGCCGCGCCCGCCTGAACGAACTGGAATTCCCCGGCCACGGCCAGCCGGAAGGCCAGCACATCCGGATCGGGTTCCGACCGTATGCGGTGCAGATCTCCGCCGATCCGTGCGCCTATCCCTGCCGGGCGCGTCTCAAACACGCGTTCTTTCTCGGCATCATGCTCCGCGTCGAACTCGAACTGACCAGCGGCCTCGTCATCCGCGCCCGCATGACCAAGGAAGATTACGCCCGCCAGGGCCTCGACGAGGACCGCGAGGTGTCCTTCCAAATCCGCCAATACCGTGTCCTGGCCGGCGAAGACGGCCTGCTCCAGCCCGAAATCTCCATCGCCGAGAATCCGCCCACGATGCTTGGCGAAGGCATCTGAACCGCCCTGCCACCGCTTCCCACCCCTTCCCGATGCGCTCCTCCCCATCCTCCGATCCCTCCTGGAACGACCTCGCCCGCTGGGCCCAATCCGAGGTCCGCGCCACCCTCCGGGCGCTGCCGCCCAAACTGCGCGCCGCCGCCCGCGCCCTGCCGGTGACCTACGACCATCGCCCCGGCGAGGACCTCGTGGCCGACGGGATCGAGCCCGACACGCTGGGGTTGTTTGTCGGCGGCGAGTATGCCGAAGGCGCCCACGCGCTTCTGCCTGCCCAAATCATCCTGTTCCTCGACAACCTGTGGGACATGGTCGAAGGCGATGTGGACGGCTTTCGCGAGGAAATCCGCACGACACTTCTCCACGAGCTGGGCCATTACCTGGGCCTTGACGAGGACGACCTCGAAGACCGCGGGCTGGAGTGAACGTCAACACAAGCCGGCGAGACGCCGGCGCTCCCAGGTTCATAGGCTCCCATGCGCGCGCGAAGACCGAACCGTTGAATGTTGAGCGTTAAGCGTTGCGCGTTGCGCGTTGAACGTTGAGCGTTGCGCGTTGCGCGTTGAACGTTGCGCGTTGAACGTTGCGCGTTGAACGTTGAGCGTTGAACGTTGAGCGTTGAACGTTGCGCGTTGAACGT
>JAFGQR010000077.1 GCA_016935555.1 Verrucomicrobiota bacterium | reverse complement strand
TTGGGCGTTGAGCGTTGAGCGTTGAGCGTTGAGCGTTGGGCGTTGAGCGTTGAGCGTTGGGCGTTGAGCGTTGAGCGTTGAGCGTTGGGCGTTGAGCGTTGAGCGTTGAGCGTTGAGCGTTGAGCGTTCAGCGTTCAGCGTTGAGCGTTGAGCGTTCAGCGTTCGGTGTTCAACATTCGAAATTCCATGGCTCTGATCATCAGCCACTTAACCCTCGAGTTTCTGGAGAGCCCGCAACCGCGCGGTGGCGGGTGGACCCCTGGGCGGCCACGCGGACCGGGGAGCGTCTCACGCCTCGAACCGCAGGTCTCCCGCGGCTCGCCGGCGTGAATTTTCCGGCTGTCCAACGCATCCAACTCCCGTGACGTCTCCCGAAGACGCGCCGCGCGCGCGCGGGGTTTCTTTGGCGCCTGGTCCGCCGCCTGGAGGTTGCGGTCTTGGGCGTGGGGAGGGGCGTTGGGTTGCGGGTGAAAGATTCGGCTGGCTTTTCGGCCGGAGCCCCGTGAGTATTCGAACCACAAATCGACAGGCGTTTGGGCGAAGGCTCTCCGGAGTGGAGGCGGCGACCCGAACGGCGCACATGCAACTATGAACACACATACATCGAAAATCCATCCCACCACCGAACCCCTCAGCCGTCGCGACTTTCTGCGAAGTTCCTCGCTCGCGGCCGCCGGCACCGTCGCCGCCGTCAGTTTCCCCTCGGTCCTCCACGCCCAAACCAGCCCGGCTCTCAACGCCGTCGTCATCGGTCTCGGCGGGCGGGGCGGGGGCGCCGGGCGGGATTTTCTCGAGGCGGCGAAAAACCTGCAGGTGGCCGCCAGGATTGTGGCGGTGGCGGACATCTTTCCGAATGCGGCCCGGCGCGGTCGGGACAACTACGGGGTGCCGGAGGATCGATGCTACAGCGGGTTTGACGCCTACAAGAAAGCCATTGAAACGCCCGGGGTGAACTACGTCATTCTGGCGACGCCGCCCGGGTTTCGTCCGCCGTATTTCAAGGCGGCGATTGAGGCGGGCAAGCACGTGTTCATGGAAAAGCCGGTGGCGGTTGACGGGCCGGGCTGCCGGATCATGTATGAGGCTTACGAGTTGGCCAAGCAGAAGAATCTGAAGGTTGCCGCCGGCACGCAGCGCCGGCACGAGAGCAACTACATTGAGACCATCAAACGCATTCAGGACGGGACAATTGGCGACCTGGTGTTCATGCGGGCCTACTGGGTGAACGGCGGGCCGATCTGGCACCGGGGCGACAGCGGGGCGACCGACCTGCAGCGGCAGATCCACAACTGGTACCATTACATCTGGCTGTCCGGAGACCACATCTGCGAGCAGCACGTGCACAACCTCGACGTCTGCAACTGGGTCATGGGCAACCAGCATCCCACCCGCTGCTGGGGCATGGGCGCCCGCCAGATGCTCGACGGCAAGGCCGGCGAAATCTGGGACAACTTCGCCGTCGAATACGAATACGCCGGCGGGGTGCGCATGTACAGCTACTGCGGGCAGGTCAAGCGCTCCTGGTCGTCCGTCAGCGAGGCTGTTCACGGGACCAAGGGCTTCTCCAACCCCGGCGGCTCCATCAGCGTCAAGGGCGGCGAGAACTGGCGCTACCGCGGCAAGCACCGCAGCGGTTATGTGCAGGAACACATGAACCTCATCGACGCCATCCGCAACAACTCCGACCTCAACGAGGCCAAAAACGTCACCGACAGCACCCTCACCGCCATCCTCGGACGCGAAGCCGCCTACTCGGGCAGCGGCGCCGACTGGGACACGGTCTTGAATTCGAAGTTCAAATACGGCCCGGACCTGCTTTACACCGATCCCTCCAAGATGGAGTGGGGCTCGTTCCGCACCCTCAAACCCCCGTTGCCCAGCCTCTTCAACACCCTCAAGGATCCCCCGATGATCCCCACGGTCTGACCCAACAGGGCACGAGCCGATCGCACGGGTTTCCACAAAAGGCGCAGGCGGCTTGCCTGCGCCTTTTGCGCGACCGCGGGCCGGGGTCGCGTTCCGGGGGGTGGCGCCTCAACGTTCAACGCTCAACGTGCAAGGCTCAACGCTCAACGTTCAACGTTCAACGTTCAACCTGAAAAATGCACCTCCGGCGACGAATATCGACGATTCACGAGGAAATTCGCATCATTTGCTGCCAGACTACTTACGAAATCGATCATTTTGCCCTGGCGCCAGTCGGAAGCCGCATCTTCTCGATGGTCTTCGCCGCCTTCAGAAATATCTCCCGGTGGTGGTAATCACGCGGTAGCTGAAGCACGTTGCGCCCGGCGCGGCATGTCAGCTTGCCGGGCAGTACGAGAAAGTCATCGCGAATCGTTTCCACGGTGGCTCGAAAATATTCTTTAGGCAGGCACAAGCGCTTGAACCAATGCACCAGGTTGTAGGCGAACAACAGCAGTTGAAAAAAGGCGACATTGGCAGTCCACGTCTGCGTCGGAATTTTGTTGAGGGCCAAATGATTTAGCAGCTCTCGAATGGATTTCTCGATGTTCGCACGCGAGTGATAGGTCCTCCATATGTTCTCGGCTTTCAGATCCAGATTGGTGATATAGGCGGAGTATTTGAAGCGGCCCAGTTGAAACAAGGTCAGTTGATCGGGTTGGTCGGGATCATCCTCCACCGGGCGGCGCACGACCACGAACCGGTGCGCGGCTTTCCACTTCTGGGGTTTGTAGCGAAACTCGGCCACGCCCCAGCCGAAATGCATGCGCTTGAATCCAGCCCGATGAGCCATCGGAAGGAAATTTTTCACCTTGGACGCCACGATGATATAGCCGCAGCCCGCTTGGTCCAGTTCGTCGACCAGCGTGCCACCGAAGTAGCCCGCGTCGGCCAGAAAACGGATCCTGGACCGTGCGATGTGGGAGGGAACTTTGGCCAGGCAGCGCCGGACCAAGAATCGCGCCCCAGTATTAGTGGCGGTGTCCCCTGGACGCAGCGAGCCGTGCCAGAACTCTTGACCATGAGCCTCAAAGCAGAGAATCGGATGGTAGGAAGGACGGCCTTTCTTTCTTGGATTGTAGCCTTTGCGGGCGCCCTGCTGTTTGCCGTAGAGCGTCAAGACTACCGAGTCCATGTGGAACTCCAGTTGCGTTCGCGGCATTGGGCAGGCAAACAACTCCCGCCGCAACTGGTCATGCAAGCGTACCACTTCCCGAATAGCCGGAGGCGGAAGCCGCTTTAGAAAACGCCGCAGGGCCGTCTGGTCGGGAAATCGAGTCAAGCCAACCAGCGCAAGGAACAGTCCATTGTATTGGAGAATCTCGGTTTTATTCACGCGCTGAATACCGGCGATCAGTACGTAAAGCAACGTGAGTATCAGGTCCTCGGGGCGGTAATCGATTCCGGCAGGCGCCGATTTGAGAATGCGCTGGAGCCGGCGGCGTAACCGGAGCTTGTTACAAAATCGCTGAATCAGGAACAATCCCCCGAAGTGGGTCAACGCGTCGCCTTCGAACAAAAAATCCAATGTTTGCAGGCCTTTTCGCATTTTCAGCGCGCGCAAAATGACGGTTTGCGTGCGGTGTCAATAACTTCACATTTTGTGAGGTTATTGACACTACCCCGAAAATGCGCTTTCAACCAATAAAATCAATGTTTTTGCGCCCACTTCGACCCTCGTTCCTGCATCTTTGAGGTTCAACGTTCAACGTTCAACGTTCAACGTTCAACGTTCAACGGTCAACGCTCAACGTTTAACGCGTCACGCGCGCGGTGCAACGCGGTTGCCTGCCGTGGGGGTGCCCGTTGTGCGGGCAGGGGCGCGTCACGGCGGGGCCCACGGCTGAACTCGGGGGAAGCTGACTGTTGGGGGTGGCCCGTTGCGCGTTTCTGAGACCTGCCCGGTCCCTGGCGGACTCAGGGTTCGGCGGGGTCGGGCGGGATTCTGGGTTCCTTGATTTGGAGGGTGGAGATGACGCGCCGCACGCCGTCGGTTCCGGCGGCCAGTTCCACCGCGCGGGCGATCTGTTCGGGGGTGGCGGCGGTGCCGGAGAGCGTGACCACGCCGCCCGAGGCGTCCACGTGGATGGACAGCGCCGTGAAGCCGGGTTCGCTGAAGAGCTTGCTCTTCACGCTGGCGGTGATCCGCGCGTCGGTCGCGGCGTCGGCGACGGCCGTGCCGGCGGCTTTGGCTTTTTCGACGATGTAGACTCCGGAGCGGGCCAGTTGGTCCTTGACGGTTTGGGCGGAGATGTCCTCGAACTTTTTCCCGATGGACTGTGCGGCGGCTTCGACATGTTCCATGAGGGCCTGTTGGGCGCGAAGGGCTTCCTCGCGGTGGTGGTCCACATACCAGTAGCCGATCACTCCCGTTGCCGCTCCGAAGAGGAATGACCAGAACACTTTCTTCATGCGCGACACCCTAGGCCCCGGGCACTCCCAAGGCAATCCTTTCGCGGATCTCAGATCTCCGTCCAGCTCCCGGGAACCGGCGCCGGGTAGCGGCCTTCGGCATTTGCCTGCACCGGCGCGGGGCTCGAGGCGGTCAGGGCGTCCACGTTCGGGCAGAATTGGAATGTCGACGCCATGGCCTGGTCCCAGGTGACGACCTTGCCGGTGTGAACCGCCGCCCGGCCCATGATGGCACCCAGGTTCGACAAGGCCGCCCGCCGCGCCTCGTTGTGCGGGCGGTCGTTGCGGATGGCGCTCAGCAGCGCATCCCACTCCGCCTGCCACGGGTTGACGGTTTCCCTGGGCGTTTTCCAGGCGATGTTGGCCGGCTCGATCCGCTGGTCCTTGTAGAGCCACGACGTCGGCGCGTGGATGTCGCCGGAGAACTTCGCCGCGCAGGCGGTGCCGTGGACGAACGTCGAAAAATCGTTGTGGCACCGCGGGACGTACCGGCCGGTGACCAGCGCCTTGGCGCCGTCTGCGAACGTGTATTCGATCGAGTAGCTGTCCAGGTTCTGGCTCGCGTCGGTGCTGCCGGCGAACCGCCCGCCGACGCCGTGGGCCGACACCGGGTAGCTGTCCTTGATCCAAAAACACTCGTCGATCTGGTGGATCATCAGCTCGATGAAAATTCCGCCCGACGCCCACAGAAACTGGTAGGGATGCCCCGGGCTGAGCTGCCACAGCAGCTCGTTCTGGCCGCGCGGGAACGGCCCCATGAAATACCCCGGGTCCATCCGATACGCCCGGATCAGCTGGATGTCCCCCATCGCGCCGTCGCGGATCTTCCGGATCAGCGCCTGACGCGCCGACGAATGGCGGCACATCAGCCCCGCGCCGATCTTGAGGTTCTTCTTCTCGGCGGCTTCGCCGGCGCGCAGGATGCGTCGGATGCCGCCCGGGTCCGCGGCGAAGTCCTTTTCCATGAAGACATGCACCCCTTTTTCGACGGCATACTCGAGGTGCGGCGCCCGGAAGGCGGCGTGCGTGGTCAGGATGGCCACGTCTCCCGGCCGCAGGCAATCGATCGCGCGCCGGTAGGCGTCGAAACCCAGGAACCGGCGTTCGGGGGGGACGGCGATGCGGTTGCCAAGCGTGCGGCTGAGCACCTGATGCGACTGGTCGAGGCGGTCCTGGCGCAGATCCGCCATGGCCACCAGCTGGATCGGACCGCCCGCACCCGTGCCCTTGGCCCGGGTCGTTCCCGCGTCGTCTCCCAGCACCAGGCCGCCGGCCGACATCGCGTTGGCTACCGCCCCGTTGCCGCGTCCGCCGCACCCGATCAACGCCAGGTGAATGGTGGCATCGTCGGCCGCATGCACCCGCGGGATCGTCACCCCCGCCAGCGCCGATGCCGCCGCCATGCGGCTCGTGGTTCTGAGGAAGTCGCGCCGCGTTCCAAGCCGGTCTGAAGGTTGTCTCATAATGGGTCACGGCTACCGGAAGGCGCCTGTTTTGGAAAGCAAAATCCAAAGGCCCCGTCCCGCGGGGGCGGCGCGCCGTTCCCGAGCCGCGGGATGCCACGTCCCGGCGCCGGCGTCCACAGGGGAGCGGGACCGCGTTTCCTTGTCGCGGGGGGGGGGCGGCCTGCGGTCTTGGCGTGGACTGGGTGGGGGGGGCCCAGGGGTGGCCTGAAAACCGCGGTGAATGTCGGCGGCCGTCCGGCAGTCCAATCGTCCCATTGCCGTTCACCCACAGCCGACATGAGCCTATGAAACACGTTCCAACCAACCGCAGACGATTCCTATGCCGCACCGGTGTTGGTGTGGCGCTGTTGCCTTTGGCCCCTTCGATCCTGTTGCGCGGAGGCGAGTCTCTGCCGCCGAGCGCCAAGGTCAACGTGGCCGGCATCGGTGTGGGCAGCCAGGGCGGCTCGGACGTGGACGCGGTGGTCGGCCAGGGGCACAACCTGGTGGCGCTTTGCGATGTGGACGAGAAGTACGCCGCCAAGAAGTTCGCGCAATACCCGAAGGCCAAACGGTTCAAGGACTACCGTGTGATGTTGGACCGGATGGGGCGGGAGATTGACGGCGTGGTGATCGGCACCCCCGATCACACCCACGCCGTCATTGCCTTGGAAGCCATGCGGCGGGGCAAGCATGTCTATTGCGAAAAACCGCTGGCCCACTCGGTTCAGGAGGTGCGCGTGCTGATGGCGTCGGCCCGCCGCCACCGCGTGGTCACCCAGTTGGGCAACCAGGGCCATTCCAGCGGCTCCATCCGGCGCCTCTGCGAATGGGTCTGGGCCGGCGCCATCGGCCCGGTCCACACCGTGCACGCCGGCTGCGACGCGTTTCCCCAGGTGTATTGCCAACAGCGCAACCTGGGCAAAGTGGATGAGCACCACGACGTGCCGCCAGGATTGGACTACGACCTGTGGCTTGGACCGGTGCCCTTCCGTCCCTATTCGCCGCTCTGGGTCCACTGGAACTGGCGCGGCTGGATGCCGTTCGGAACCGGCACCGTCGGCGACTGGGTGTGTCACGTCCTCGACCCGGCGTTTTGGGCGTTGGACCTTGACGCGCCGTCGACGGTCCGCGCGGAGGTGACGAATTACGACCCGGCGCGGCATGGTTTGACCTACCCGCCCGGCGCACGGATCACGTTCGAGTTCCCCGCCAAGGCCGGGCGCGGGCCGGTCCGGGTGGTATGGCACGACGGCACCACGCGCATTCCCAGGCCCGCCGGGTTTGCCGCCGACGACAAGGTGCCCGGCACCGGCGCGATTCTGCTGGGGGAGAAGGGGATGATTGTGCACGGGTCGCACGGTGGCGGCGGGTGCCACTTGGTGCCCGACGAACTGATGAACCAGTATTCGGGCAAGAACGCGCCGCCGGAGAAGATTGTGCGGGTCAAGAGCCATGCCTGGGATTGGCTCGAGGCGATCCGGACCGGGCGCCAGGCCGGCTCGCATTTCGGCTACGGCGGGCCGCTCACCGAAGTGGCGTTGTTGGGGGCGATTGCGATCCGGTTCCCCGGCCAGACGCTGGCCTGGGATGCCAAGGCGATGCGCTTCACCAACCACGAGAAGGCCAACGCCTTCGTCAGCCCGCCCTACCGCGACGGCTGGACGCTGGAAACGTGATCCGCCGCTTCGGGCGCATTCCGGGCCGCCTCAGACCGGGCGCCCGGGAACAGCCTGGCGTGAATCCATCGTCGGCAGACATCCCGAAACCCACCGCCATGAAATTCCGTCTCGTCGTTCTTGCCTTGGTTGTGGCGCTGTGCGGCCATGCCGCCGCGGCGGCGAAACCGAACATCGTGCTCATCCTGGCGGACGACCTGGGCTGGTCGGATCTTGGCTGTTACGGCGGCGAGATCCGCACCCCGAACCTGGACGCCCTGGCAAAGGGCGGGGTCCGGTTCACACAGTTCTACAACACGGCCCGTTGTTGCCCGACTCGCGCGTCCCTGCTCACCGGGCTTTACCCGCATCAGGCCGGTGTGGGGGCGATGTCCAACGATCGCGGGCCGCAGTTTCCGGGTTATCGGGGCACGTTGCAGCCGAACACGGCGACCCTGGCCGAGGTGCTGCGGGCGGCGGGCTACCGGACCTACATGGTGGGGAAGTGGCACCTTCACAACCAGCACGACGTCAAGCCGACCGACCGCGGGTTCGACGAGTTCTACGGCATGCTGGGGGGGTTCAACTCCTGCTGGCACGAAACGCCGTATTACACGCGCTGGCCCAAGGAGCGCCCGCCGCGTGCCTACACCTCGGCCCAAGACGGCCGGCCCGGCACCTTCTACGCCACCGACGCCTTTGCCGATTATGCGCTGGACTTCCTGGCCGACGCGCGCCAGGCCCGCAAACCGTTTTTTCTCTACCTGGCGTTCAACGCCCCTCACTTCCCGCTGCACGCCCACGAATCCGATATCGCCACCTACGAGGCCATGTACTTCGCGAAAGGCTGGGATGCCATCCGCGACGAGCGACTGGCACGGCAGAAGGCGCTGGGCCTCGTGCCCCGCAACCTCGCCCTCACCCCGCGCAGCGGCATCCCCGCCAAGTCGCACGCGAAACCCTCGCCGTATGCCGGCAAGGACAACCCGGCATGGGCGTCGCTGCCCGAGGAGCGCCGGCGGGACCTGGCGCGGCGCATGGCGGTCTTTGCAGCGATGGTCGACCGTCTTGACGTCGCGGTGGGGCGGGTGGTTGACGATCTCAAGCGGCACGGGCAGTTCGACCGCACGCTGATCCTGTTTCTGAGCGACAACGGCGCCTGCTGGGAATGGGACCCGCTGGGCTTCGACGTGCGGAGCAGCCCCCACAACATCCTCCACACCGGCGCCGACCTGAAGACGGTCGGCGGTCCGGCCAGCTACGTCAGCTACGGCAGCGGGTGGGCCAATGCCGGCAACACCCCGTGGCGCCTCTACAAACACTTCAGCCACGAAGGCGGCATCCGCACCCCGCTCATCCTCCATTGGCCCGACTTCTTCAAAACCCCCGGCGCCGCCACCGCCCTCGTCCGCCAGCCGGGACATGTCATCGACCTGATGCCCACCCTGATCGAAGCCGCCGGCGCCACGTATCCCGCCGAGCGCAACGGGGTCAGCGTCCAGCCCATGGAAGGCCGCAGCCTCCTGCCCCTGCTCTCCCGTCCGCAGCTCCCACCCCCCGCCCGCGCGCTCTTCTTCGAGCACGAAGGCAGCCGCGCCGTGCGCGACGGGAAATGGAAACTCGTCTCCCTGTCCGGGGACGCCTGGGAACTTTACGATCTGGACGCTGATCCCACGGAGATGGTCGATCTGATGGCGCGCGAACCCGCCAAGGCGCGCGAACTGGCGGCCGCGTGGGAGGCGTGGGCCAAGCGCGCCCATGTGCATGCGCTCCCCGAATCCGCCGCCGGCGGCGCCGGCCCGGCAACGCCCCGGATCGCGGGCCGTCCGCTGCGGATTTCCTGCGAGGTGCAGCCCGAGTCGCGCGACGGCGTCATTCTGGCCCAGGGGGGGCGGCAGCACGGTTACGCCCTGCATCTCCAGGGCGGCCGGCCCGTGTTCAGCGTGCGCATTGACGGCCGGGTTTTCGAGGCCGCCGCCACCGAAGCGCCCACGGGACGGTTCACTCTTGAGGCCACGCTGGCCCGGGACGGCACCATGCGGCTGGCCATCCAAGGCCGCGAGGCGGCCACAGCCAAGGCGCCCGGCGTGATTTCCACCCAGCCCCTGGACGAATTGAGCGTCGGCGAGGACACGCGCACCGCCGTTGGCCGCTACACGGCCCCGCACCCGCTGCGGGGCAAGATCGATCACGTCCGGATCCTCACGCCCTGAGGCTTCCCGCCCCGCCCCCGCGTGGGCGGAAGGCTCGCTTCCGGTTTGCCTTTCGTCCCCAGGCGGCCTAACAAGCCGTCATGAACTGCATCCCGATGGTTTGTTGGTTGGCCGCCGGCACGGTGGCTTGGGGCGACGCCGGCCGCGTTGCCGCGCCCGAGGCGGTTGCGCCCGGGGGCGGTCCCCTGGCTTGGCGGCGTTTTGTCGAGGGGCCCGAAACCTACGCCGGGCATCCCTACCACTGGCTGGGCCGGGGTCCCCTGGAGCTTCAGTTCGACGTTGCCCCCGCGCCGGGCCAGTGCCTCGAACTGCTTTGGGGGGCCAAAGGCGATCAGCGCTCGGCCATCGCCCAAATCAACGGCGCGACCGTCCCGCTGGCCGGCGGCGGCTACGACGGGTTCCGCTGGCTGCGCGTGCTGCTGCCGCCAGGCATCACGGGCACACAAGTCAACCTCACCCTGGCCGCCGCCGGCGGCCGGACCGCGTTCGTCGCCGAGGCGCGCCTGGTTCTGGAAACGGGCGCTGTCGCGTCCGCGCCGGCTCCGCCGGGTCTTCAGGCGCCTGCCCATAAAGCCCGCGTCATCCGCGCCCCTGGCACCTCCTCCGCCCCTCCGGGCGAGGCGTTTCCCGACATGCGCCGGATCTGGGACCGCGCGCCGGCGGCGAGCGCCGGGGAGACGTTTGGGGCGTCCGCCTTGGCGCGCTTTCGGGAGGCGGAACGCAACGCGCGTGTGGCGAACGAGGCGTTTTACCGGTGCCGCCGCTACGTGGACGGGTGGCTGGCGCACGCGGACCCGGTGACGGGGTTGATTCCACGCAACCTGACGCGCAGCCGCGACTACTGGAACGGGCGCGATGCGGCGGCGGACAATTATCCCTACATGGTTCTCACCGCCAGCATGACCGACCGCGATCTGTTTGAAGGCCGGTTGCGCGACATGCTGGGCACCGAGATCCGGCTGACGAGCCGGCTGGGGCGTCTGACGGACGACTATTCATTCTCGAAGCAGGGGTATCGGCGCGAGACGGTCGATGTGGACGCGATTGTGTTCGAGAGTGCGGAGTATGTGAAGGACGGCCTGATCCCGATCACCGAATGGCTCGGCCCAAGCCCGTGGTCGGAGCGCATGATCGGCCTGATGGACGATCTCTGGGCCCACGCGCCCGTGGCCACACCTCACGGTCGGATCCCCACGCTGAACATCGAGGTTTGCGGGGACCTGCTCCAGGCGTGTTCGCGCCTGTTCTGGTTCACCGGGCAGCGGAAATACCTGGATTGGGCGCTGCGGCTGGGCGATTATTTCCTGCTGGGCGGGCATCATCCGACGCGCGATCTGGACACGCTGCGGCTGTCCGATCACGGCTGCGAAGTGGTCAACGGATTGACCGAGCTCTATGTGGCCGTGTCGCGGGCCGAGCCCGAGCGGCACCGCGCCTATGCCGGGCCGATTCACGAGATGCTGGACCGGATTCTCGAGGCCGGCAGCAATGAAGACGGCTTGCTCTACACGTCGTTTCAGCCGAAAACCGGCAAGCACGCGGAGGCGCTCTGCGACACGTGGGGCTACAACTACGACGGCTTCTACGCGGTCTACCTCGTCGACCGCACGCCCGCCTACCGCGAGGCCGTCCGCAAGGTCCTGGGCAATCTGAAGGGCAAATACGTGGGCGCCGCCTGGGGCGACAAAAGCGCCGACGGCTTCGCCGATTCGATCGAAGGCGCCCTCAACCTCTTCAACCGCGAGCTCGTGCCCGGTGCCGATGAATGGATCGAGAGCCAGACCCGGCTCATGTGGGCCATGCAGCAACCCGACGGCGTCATCGAAGGCTGGCACGGCGACGGCAACGTCGCCCGCACCTCGCTGATGGTGGCCCTGTGGAAAACCGCGGGGCTCACCGCCCACCCGTGGCGCGCCGACCTCCGCTTCGGCGCCGCGCGTGATGGCGACCAGCTTTATCTCAGCCTCGCAGCCGATCAACCCTGGGAAGGACGCCTCGTGTTCGACCAGCCCCGCCATAGGACCTTCCTGCGCCTCCCCATGGATTATCCCCGCATCAACCAGTTCCCCGAGTGGTTCGTCGTGGATGCCGCCCAATCCTACCGCGTCCGCGACGCGGACGGCGCCGCCCCCCAACGCCATTCCGGGCTGCGCCTCCAGCGGGGCCTGCCCCTGCGGCTGGAGGCGGGCCGGGAACGGCGCCTGATCGTCGCACCCGAACACGCGGAATGAAGGCCGCCTGGAGAGTTCCCATTGCTGTTTGGGCAGGCGTCGGAGCCTTGAACCCCCATGGATTGAAGCGGCCTGAAGCCCGCGCTCCGCGAAGGGCGGCGCGCGGTCCCGCGTCATCCGGGCCCGCTTCACGCCCCGTCGACGGACCGGCTCCGGGAGGTTCTCACGGTTCATGGGGTCTGCAACGCGAACGCCGAACGCCGAGCACCGGCCGCCGTGTTGCAACCCTTGTGGCCCTTGTTCTGGCAGTGGCGCAGTGCCTGCCGGCACGGGCGGAGCCGCGGACCGGGAACGCTGCGGCGCCGGAGTCGAGCGCGATGCGCGCTGGAGCATCGGCAGGCGCGGCGCCGATCGACCGCCACGCTCTGGTCGCACGGCACGCGGTCATCCTGACCCGGGCGGATCCGCTGACGCCGTTGTCGGTGGGCAACGGGGAGTTTGCATTTACGGCGGACGTGACGGGGTTGCAGACGTTTCCAGGGTTTCATGCGGCGGGGATGCAGTTGAACACAATGGCGCAGTGGGGCTGGCACAGCGCGCCCAATCCCGAAGGGTTTCATCCCGAGGAGGTGCTCACCGCCTACGCGCTGGACGGGCGCCAGATCGCGCTGCCGGACGCGGCCGGCCGCTCCGCGCGCGCCCGGGCCGCCAACGCGTGGCTGCGGGCCAATCCGCACCGGTTGAACCTCGGGCGCATCGGGCTGCGGCTGCGGGACAGGGATGGCCGGGTCGTCCGGATTGAGGAATTAGCGGCGTGCACGCAGCGCCTGGATCTTTGGGAGGGTTTGATGGAAAGCCGGTTTGCGTTTGGAGGCGAGGCGGTGCGGGTGCTGACGGTAGGACATCCCTCGCGCCACCTGGTGACGGCCCGTGTGGAATCGCCGGGGGTGGCCGCGGGGAGGGTATCGATTCGGCTGGGGTTTCCGTACGGTTCGACCGAGTGGGGGCAGGCGTCGGATTGGGGCCGGCCGGAGCGGCATGTCACCCGGGCGCACCCGGCGGCCGGGGGCGTCCGGTTCGAGCGCGCGCTCGACGGGGAGCGGTATGAGGCGCGCGCGGCGTGGTCGGCGGGCGCCGTGTTCAGGCCGGCGGCGCGCCACGAGTTCGAGGTCGCCGCGCCCGGCCGTGAAGTCCTTGAGCTGGTCATGGCGTTTTCGCCGCAGCCGGACCCCGAGCCGCTGCCGTCGTTCGCGGCCACCCGGGCGGCGGCGGCGGCGCACTGGGGACGGTTTTGGTCGGGGGGCGGGGTGGTGGATTTATCGCGCAGCCGGGATCCGCGGTGGCGGGAGTTGGAGCGGCGTGTGGTATTGTCGCAGTATCTTACGGCGGTTCACGGCGCCGGTTCGATGCCGCCCCAGGAAACGGGTTTGGTTCAGAACAGCTGGCATGGGAAGAGCCACCTCGAAATGCACTGGTGGCATGGGGCGCATTTTGCGTTTTGGGACCGGATTGCGTTGTTGGAACGCAGCCTGCCGTATTACCAGCGCATCCTGCCCCGGGCGCAACAGACCGCCCGCCGCCAGGGATACCGCGGCGCGCGCTGGCCCAAGATGACCGGCCCCAACGGGCGCGAAAGTCCGAGCGGGGTGGGCGTGTTTCTGATCTGGCAGCAGCCGCACCCGGTGTATTACGCGGAGTTGTGCCACCGGGCGCACGGGGACCGCGCGACGCTCGAACGGCATCGGGAGGTGGTGTTCGAGACGGCTGAATTCATGGCGTCCTACCCGGTTTGGGACGAGGCCGGGCGGCGTTTCGTGCTGGGGCCGGTGCTGATTCCGGCGCAGGAAAACTACGACCCTCGGACCACGGTCAATCCCACCTTCGAACTGGCCTACTGGCGTTGGGGGCTGGAAACCGCGCAGCAGTGGCGGGTGCGGCTGGGGATGGCGCGCGATCCGGGCTGGGATCGGGTGTTGCGGAACCTGGCGCGCCCGTCGATTCGGGACGGGGTGTACACGGCGGTGGAGACGCCGCCTTACACGAAGCGTCAGGATCACCCTTCGCTCCTGGCGGCGCTGGGTGTCCTGCCGCCAACGGCCGGCATCGACGTGGCGGTGATGCGCCGCACGCTGGACGACGTGGTGCGGCACTGGGATTGGCCGCGGACCTGGGGCTGGGATTACCCGATGCTGGCGATGACCGCCGCGCGCGTGGGCCGGCCCGAGGCTGCCGTGGCCGCGTTGCTGATGGACACGCCCAAGAACCGGTATCTGGCCAACGGACACAATTTCCAACGCGCAAACCTCCCGCTCTACCTGCCCGGCAATGGCGGCCTGCTGGCCGCCGTGGCCATGATGGCGGCCGGCTGGGACGGCGCGCCTGCGCGCCCGGCCCCCGGCTTTCCCGGGGACGGCTCATGGACGGTGCGGTGGGAAGGGCTGAAGCCGATGCCGTGAGGCGGCGCGCGTCGTGAGTGGCGGCGTTCGAATGTCTTGCCGCCGAACGGACAACCTGGTGACGGCCTGGGGCCGTGTCGGCGTGACCGCCGGGGGCGTCGTCCAGCGCGGGCCGAACCCGCGGCCGGCTGGGAGCTTGCCGGGAGCGCTCGATTCCCTCTACGTTGGGCGGCCGTGAACCACGTGGAACGATTTCGGGCGGTGATGAATTTCGAGCCTGTGGACCGTCTGCCGCGGTGGGAATGGGCGATGTGGTGGGACCTGACGATCGACCGCTGGCACGCGGAGGGGTTGCCGCGCGGGCTGGAGGCGAGTCAGGTGATTGAGATTGCGCAGTGGTTCGGGCTGGATCCTTATCAGCAATTCTGGTTCAGCACCACCGATCCCACCATCGCCGCCGCCCAACACCACGTCGAAGGCATCGTCGCCACCATGGAGGACTACCGCCGTGTCCGGCCGGCGCTCTTCCCGTCTCACGCGCAGGCGATGGCCGCTCTGGCGCCCTGGGCGGAGCGGCAGCGGCGGGGGGAGGCGGTGGTCTGGGGGACGGTCGAGGGGTTCTTCTGGTTTCCGCGGACGCTCATGGGGTTTGAGAAGCTGATGTATGCGTTTTCGGACCAGCCGGATCTGTTGCATGCGATCAACGGCGATCTGCTGGCGTTCAACCTGGAGTTGTTGGACCGCATGTTCGAGGTGTGTGTGCCGACGTTCATGACGATTGCCGAGGACATGTCGTACAATCACGGGCCCATGATCTCCAGGCGGCTGTTCGACGAGTTCGTGGCGCCCTACTACCGCCGGCTCCTGCCCCGCCTCCGCCAACACGACATCCCGCTGTTCATGGACACCGATGGCGACGTGACCCTGCTGGTGCCCTGGCTGGAGTCCATGGGCGTCGCCGGCGTGCTGCCGCTGGAACGTCAGGCCGGCGTCGACGGGATGGCGCTGCGCCGGCAGTTTCCGCGGCTGCGGCTGGTGGGGCATTTCGACAAGATGACCATGACGCGGGGCGAAGCGGCGATGCGGGCCGAGTTCGAGCGCCTGGTGCCGCTGATGCGTTGCGGGGGGTTCATTCCCAGTGTGGACCACCAGACCCCTCCCGGGGTGTCGCTGGACCAATACCGGTGTTACCTGCGGCTGCTGGAGGAGTACACCCGCTGCTGACCGCTACACCCAGGCCGATTCGGGCGCCCGTTCGGGAACCGGCTGGAGCCGCTCCCACGAGCCCCCGGGAACCGCCTCGGGCGCCGCAGGAGGCAACACCCGCCGATCCGGCGCCGCCGGATCCGACGCCGCCAGGAAGCGCACGATCAGAAAGACCGCAACGCCCGTCGCCAGCAAAAACACCCGGAACAAGTTCATCGCATCCGTCCCTTCCACCCAAAGGGGCGCCGCAAGGGGCTGTGGAGTGGGGGACGAGGATGAGACAGTGTCCTTGCGGAAATGTTCAAAACGGGGTGGCCGGACATTCGGACAGGGGTTGACCGGGCCCGGGGGAAGGGTGGCCCGGGGTGGAGGCGGGCCGGGAGGGTCATCAAGTTTCATGAAAATGCTTGTTTTTTTCTAAAAATTTGGTTGTATATAGGGAACTCGTTTAAATCAGCAGTCGAAACCTTTATGGGTCTTTACCCATTAAGCCCATCGAAAAAGGAACCATCATGCATGCTCAGAAAGTACCCTGTACCTCTTCTATGATCCGCATCCTCGGCGGATTGATTGTGGCGCTGCTGGCGCTGGCCAGCCCGCTCTCCGGCGCGGACGCGACGGTCTTGGTATTGGACGATTTCGACGCCAACACCAGCAATGTCAACGACCTGAACACCGACATCGCGCGCCAGACGGGCACCCTGGCGCCCATCACCTACACGATGGCCGGCGGTCCCGGCAACTATGGCCACCAGCTCCAGAACGGCAGCGCGCTCAATCAATTGCTGCTGGCCGACGGCGTCCAAAGCATCAGCTCGCCCGATTACGATTTCAGCGGCGCCAGTTCGATCAACGGGCTGCGGATCAGCTTCGACGTGGATGCGATGCCCAGTGTTTACGGGGGCACCTCGGACCACTGGGGCTGCATCAACCTGGGGCTCTCCCAGGCCGACCAGATGGCCTTTGTCAACGCCGGCGTGCCGCATTTCGGCATCCTGTTCCGCGGCGCCGGCACGATCCAGGCCTTCGACGGCGGCACCGTGGTGAGCCCGTCGCCGGAGCCGGTGTATTCGACCACGGGGCCGGGCACCTGGAGCCACATCGAACTGCGGATCACCGACGAGGACGGCAACCCGTTTGACGGGGCGGGCAACACGACGATCGAGGTGTTCTCGAACGGGGCGGCCACGCCGCTGTTCACGTTCACCAAGACCGGCGGCTACGCCCATAACTACATCAACCTCATCGGCGAATTCCGGTCGCACTTCGACAACTTCGAAATCGCCCAACTGCCCGAACCGCCGCCTCCGACCATCGTCAACCCCAGCTTCGAAGCCGACACCTTTGCCGTGTGGCCCGGCTACGTGAACGGCAACGGCCCCATCACGGGCTGGACCAGCGCCGGCGGCCACGGCATCAACCCAGCCGGCGGTTCCGCGCCGTTTGGCGACAACGGCGCGGTGCCGGACGGCGCCCAGATCGCCTTCATGCAGGAAGACGGCGCGCTCAGCCAACTGCTCAACGGCTTCGTCGCCGGCCGCACCTACCAGATCCGCTATTTCGAAAACGCGCGCAGCGGCGCCACCCGCCCCTTTCTCGCGGTGACGATTGATGGGGCGACGATTGTCGCCGCCCACGAGGTGGCCCAAGTCGGCGGTTCCAATCCGTATCGGGAAGTGGTGAGCGATCCCTTTGTGGCAACGGCGGCCTCGATGACACTGGCCTTCGTCAAGAGCAACCCGCAAGGCGGCGACACCACCGCCCTGATTGACAACATCGGGTTCCTGGCTTCCGGCACCCCGCCGCGGATCCTCACCCAGCCGCAAAGCGTGGTGGCGGGCCTCGGCGAGACCGCCACCTTCAGCGTCGGCGCGGTCGGCAGCGCGCCACTCAGCTACCAGTGGTCTTTCAAAGGCAACCCGCTTCCGGGCGAAACCGCGTCCACGCTCAGCTTCACGGTGGCGTCCGCCGCGCAAGCCGGCGACTACCGGGTGACGGTGAGCAACGCCGCAGGGTCCGAGGACAGCCAGCCGGCCACGCTTTCTGTGCGCGCCTTGGTGCCGGGGCTGTTCAACACCGGTGTGGACGACAGCAAGGCGGTTCTGCCCGACGGCTCGGTGGATTCGCACTACACGCTGATCGTCAACGCCGACTCGGCCTCCACGGACGCGATCGTGCAGGATGGCAGCGTGTTCCCGATCGTGGACGGCCCCTGGATGAGAAACAATGATACTTCAAAATGGATCGGCCCGCGCTTCAACACCGCCGAAGCCGCCGCGCTGGTTTCGGGCAACGGCGAATACGTGTATCGTCTGACCTTCGACCTCACCGGCCTGGACCTCGGCACCGTCGTCATCACCGGCGGTTGGGCGATCGACAACGCCGGCCTGGCCATCCGCGTCAATGGCATCGACACCGGCCTCGTCAACAACAACGGGTTCGCCGGCCTCACCGCGTTCACCATCGACTCCAGCAACGCCAGCCTCATCGAAGGATTGAACACCCTGGATTTCGTGGTGCAGAACACGGACGCGCTCTTGGGCTACACCGGGTTGCGCGTGGGCAACCTGCGCGGCCTGGCCGCCCTGCCGGGCACCCCCCCCGCCATCACCACCCAGCCGCAAGGCGGATTGGCCGGCACGGGCCAAACCGTCACGTTCAGCGTCGCCGCCGAGGGGAGCTCGCCCCTCAGCTACCAGTGGCACAAGGACGGTGCCGTGCTCCCGGGCGCCAACGCCAGCACGCTGACCCTGGCGAATGTCACCCGGGGCGATGCCGGCACCTACACTGTTGAAGTGTCCAACCCCGCCGGCACCGCCGTCAGCGAGCCCGCCGTGCTCACCGTGCGCGACACCGTGCCCGGCGTGTTGAACACGGGTGTGGACGACACCGGCGTGGCGGTGCTCGACGGCTCGGTGGATGGCCATTATCGCCTGGTCGTCAACCCCGATGCCGCGTCTGCGGATGCCATCGTGCAGGATGGCAGCGTGTTCCCGATCGTGGACGGCACGTGGCTGCGCAACAACGACCGGTCCAAGTGGATCGGGCCGCGCTTCGAGACCTCGGCCGCCGCCGGCGGCAATTATCTCTACCGCGTCACCTTCGACCTGACCGGGTTCGACCCGGCCACGGTGGCCATCGCGGGCGATTGGACTTGCGATAATCCCGGCCTGGAGATCTACCTGAACGGGCAGCCGACAGGCAACTCGCACGATGGCGCGTTCAGCACGCTGCGGCCGTTTGCGGTGACCAGCGGGTTCGCGGTGGGCATCAACACGCTGGACTTTGAAGTGAACAACGCGTCGCTGGGCTACACCGGGCTGCGTGTGGCCAACGTGCTCGCCCTCGGGGACCGGTTGCCGGAAGGCACGGCGCCGTTCATCCTCGAGCAACCCGCCAGCATCGTCGGCACCGTCACTGAAACGGTCGGGTTCAGCGTCCGGGCCAACGGCAGCGCGCCGCTCAGCTACCAGTGGTATTACGGCCCGGACCCGCTTCCGGGTGAGACGGGTCCCGCGTTGAGCTTCCTGATCGAGTTTCCCGACCAGGCCGGCGAGTACTCCGTGCGCGTCAGCAACGCGTTTGGAACCGCTGTTAGCGATGCGGCGACGCTGATCGTCAGCGAGCTGCCCACCATCACCCAGCAGCCCCAAAGCGCCTTCGTCGCGTTCGGAGACGACGTCACCTTCACCGTGGGGGCCCTGGGCACGCCGCCGCTCGAGTACCAGTGGATGTACGAGGGCCAGGACATCGGCGGCGCCAGCGCCAACGCCCTCACCTTGCTGGGCGTCTTCGTCGAAGACTCCGGCGCCTACAGCGTCCGCGTCTCGAACTTCTCTGGCTCCGTCACCAGCGCCCCCGCCATGCTCACCGTGGCCGAATTGGTGCCCGGCTTCTACAACACCGGCGTGGACGACGCCGGCGCCGCGCTGCCCGACGGCGCCGCCGACACGCATTACGCGCTGATCCTCAATCCGGACTCGGATACCGCCACGCCCCTGGTCGAAGACTCCACCGTCTTTCCCATCGTCGCGGGCCCCTGGGTGGCCAACACGCCCGAATCCAAGTGGATCGGCCCGCGGTTCGACACCGTGGCCGCCGCCGGCGCGGTGGGCGCGGGTGGGGACTACGTCTATCGCGTGGTGTTCGATCTGACCGGTTGGGACGCCACCACGGCGCGCGTGATGGGCGATTGGGCCACGGACAATGAGGGCGTGGACATTCTCGTCAACGGCGCCAGCACCGGCCAGAAGAACCTCAACCAATTCTCCACCCTCACTCCGTTCGCCATCGACAGCGGCCTGAAGCCCGGGCTGAACACGGTGGATTTCCGGCTGAACAACTCGGCCGTGGGCTACACCGGCCTGCGCATCCAGAACCTCCGCGGCCTGGCGGCGCGCCTGCCGGACGGCACCCTGCCGTTCCTGGTCGAGCAACCCGTTGGCGTGACGGTGGACCAGGGGCAGACCGTCACGTTGAGCGCCTTGGCCAACGGCAGCGCCCCGCTGAGTTACCAGTGGTTTCTGGGCCCGAATCCCATCCCGGGCGCCACCGGGCTTGTGCTGAGTTTCGTGGCCAACTCGATCGACCAGTCCGGCGAATACACCGTGCTTGTCACCAACCCCGCCGGCTCAACCCGCAGTGATCCGGCGCTCGTCACGGTCGTCGGCTTGCCCAACCAGCCGCCCAGCTTCACCCCGGGACCCGATGTCACCGTGCCCGAGGACGCCGGCCCGCAAACGATCGCCGCCTGGGCGACGGACATCCAGGCGGGGCCGCCGTTCGAAAGCACTCAAACGCTGATGTTCCAAGTCGGCGTCGACAACCCGGGCCTCTTCGCGGAGGCGCCCGCGATTTCGCCTGAGGGCACGCTGACCTTCACGCCGGCCCCCGGCCTGTGCGGCGCGGCGGCGGTGACCGTAATGCTCAAGGACGACGGCGGCACGAGCAATGGCGGCCGGGACGAGTCGGACCCGGCGACCTTCACGATCACCGTGGAGGCGGCGAACGATTGCCCCGAGCCCGTCGACCAGACCGTCGTCGTCGCCGGCGGCAGCTCCGTGCCCATCACCCTCGCCGCCAACGACCCCGATCTCGAAGGCTGCGGCCCGCCGCAGTCGCTTCGGTTCTGGGTCATTCCGCCGTCCCACGGCCAGATCCGCGGCGTGCTCCCGGCCCTCACCTACACGCCCGCCCCCGGCTATTGCGGAGCGGACCAGATCCTGTTCCTGGTGGATGACGGATTCTGCTTCAACCGGGGGGTGATCAGCCTCGAGGTGCAGGGCGGCAACCAGTGTCCTGTCGCCCAGGCCCAGACCGTCAGCACCTGCGCCGGCACCCCGGTCGCCATCACCCTGGCCGGCACCGATCCCGACACCGGCGAATGCGGCGCGCCGCTCCAGGGCTTTGCCATCGCCCAGGGGCCTGCCCACGGGACGTTGACCGGAACCGCGCCGGACGTGACCTACACCCCGGCGCAAGGCTACTCCGGGCCCGATCAATTCACGTTCACCGTCACGGACGGCGAATGCGTGTCCGCGCCGGCGGTCGTTGCGATCACCGTCCACCCGGTGAGCCAGGCGCCGGCCTGTCAGATCGCCCTCGGCCCGCTGCTGAAACTCACGCCCGAGCAACCCGAGGCCATGGTGCTTTCCTGCGACAACCAGGCGGCGGAGGTTGTTCTCGACGCCACGCTCTGCACCGGCGCGGATGGGGGTGCGCTGACGTATCTGTGGATGGTGAACGGCGCCCCTGTGGGGGCCGAGGCCATCCTCGCCGTGACCCTCGAATTGGGCACTCACGAGATCACCCTGGTCGTCGAAAACACCACGCCGGGGTCGGGCCCGTGTGACAGCGGCAACCGCACAAGCACGTGCCAGACCTGGGTGACCGTGACCGACGGCTGCGAGGCGGTGGACAACCTCCGCCTGTTGCTCGCCCAAAGCCGCGTCCATAAGAGCCTCGCCGCCACCCTCGCCAGGCACCTGGACGAGGCCGCCCAAAAGTTCGCCTGCGGCAAATGCGCCGAGGGCGTCGAGCAATTGGAAGCCTTCCAGGACAAAGTCCGGCATTACTCGGAATACTACCTGGGGCCCGAGGGCGGCAAGCCGCGCGCCAAGAGGCTGATCGATGCCCTCACCGCCGAACGGCTGATCGCCGCCGCACAAGCCATCATCGATGCCTATGCCTCGTGCGACTGCATGAGCCCGTAACCGGCGGGGCAGACGGGCCGCAGTGACGGGCCTCCAACGTCTCTGAGGACCGGGAGCCAGCCTCCCGGTCCTTCGTGCTTGCGGGCCGCACCCCCGTGGGCCATTCTCCCGCCCATGACAACGACGGTCTGCCTCGTCCTCGGCCTCCTCGTCGCCGCCGGCATGTGCGCCACCGCCAGCCCGGTGCCCCAGGCCGAAATCGCCCACGGCCCCATCCGCGCCCGGCTGTATTTGCCGGACGCGGCGGCGGGGTATTATCGCGGCACGCGCTTTGACTGGTCGGGAGTGGTTGGGGATCTTGAATACGGCGGGCACCGTTATTATCCGCCGTGGTTTCAGCGAACCGACCCGAAGGTTCACGACTTCATTTACGAGGGCGGCGACATTGTCGCCGGCCCGTGCACGGCCATCACCGGTCCGGCGGAGGAGTTTTCCAGCGGGGGCAAGGCGTTGGGGTTCGACGAGGCCAAGGCGGGCGGCACGTTCATCAAGATCGGCGTGGGCGTCCTGGTTCGGCCCGACGACGCCCCCTACGATCCCTACCGACTCTACCCGATCCGGGACGGCGGGCGATGGACGGTGGACCGGCGGGCCGACGCGATCGGGTTCACGCAGGCGCTGTCGGATCCGGCCAGCGGTTACGCCTATGAATACCGCAAGACCGTCTCGCTGGCGGGCGGCCAGGCGCAGATGGTTCTCGACCATGCCCTGCGCAACACCGGCACGCGACCCATCCACACCACCGTCTACAACCACAACTTCCTGTACCTCGACCGCCAGCCCCCCGGACCCGGCGTCTCCCTCACCGTGCCCTGGCGCATCCGAACCGCGCCGCCGTCAGGCTCCAGCCTTGCCGAAGTCCGCGACAACCGCATCACGTTCTCCCGGGTCCTGGCGGGGGAGGACCGGGTCTACCTCGTGCTCGAGGGATTCGGGGCGGGGGCGGGGGACTACGACTTTCGGATTGAGCACAGGGGTGTGGGGGCGGGCGTGCGTGTCACGGCAGACCGGCCGCTGTGCCGGGTGGCGCTGTGGGCGATCCGGGCGCCGCTGTCGATCGAGCCGTTCATCGACATGACCGTCCAGCCCGGCGCCACCTTCACGTGGCGGATCCAATACGAGTATTACAAGACGCGGTAGGCAATCTTGCGGATCGATGCCTCGCCGAAGCTGTGGCGCAGCCGCTCGAGGATTTCCTCGCGCCGGTAGCGCACGATTTCATGGAGCCACACGTTGCTGTCGACGCTGACGAACAGCGTGCCCTTGGCGAGGGCGGTCGGCTGCGCGTGCGCCGTGATCGACGGGTCGAGCAGATGATTCCACACGCGGACGATTTCGGCCTCGGCGCGGCGGCGGTCCATGCGCAGCGACTGGAGGACGCGCGGCATGACGTCGCGAACCGGCTGGGCGGCGGGCGCCGACGCCTTTTCGGGGCCGGCGAGGTCCACGCCGCGCCACTGGACCAGGACGCGCTGGCGGGGGCTGCGTTTGGGCGGGCCGAGGGGCGGGATGCGGTGGAACGGGGGATGGGGGGTCACGGGGCGGTTCAGGCTTTCGGGGCGGACTCGTCCAGGACGAGAACGCCGTGGGGGGGCAGGTCGTAATTGCCGGTGAACGTCTGGTCGGTGAGGAAATCGTGCATGGGTTTGTAGAAGTTGATGCGCACGGGCGAGTTCTGGTGGTTGAGCAGGAAGAAGATTTTGGTGTCGTTGTTTTGGCGCAGGCTGACTTCGATGGTATCGGGGACCTTGATGAGGGGGTGGAGGCTGCAGAGCTGGCGGAGCCAGGCGACAAGGTCGTAGTAGAAAGGCTGCCGGCTCATGGTGCCGATGTAGATGGCCTTGCCGTCGCCGAAGTCGTGGATGGTCATCGCCGGCCGGCCGGCATAGAAATCCCTGGTGAAGGTGGCCACGACCTGGCAGCCTTTGGTCTCGATGATGTCGCACCAGGTGATGCCGGGATGCAGGTGGGTTGCGGGGAAGGAGCCTTTGAACATCAGGTGGTTTTCCTCGCCTGGCGGCAGCGCGTCGAATTCAACCACCTCCATCCCGAACAGGTCCGTCAGGTCGTGCGGAAAGCCGGTGTCGGGCGCGATGTGGTATTCATCGACCAGCCCGGTGTTGAAGGTGCTGACGAGCGTGCCTCCGTTGTGCACGTAGAGTTTGAGACGGTCCGCCTCGCCGCCGGCGAGCAATTGCAGGGAGGGGGCGAAGACGAGGCGGTAGGGGGACAGGTCCTCGGTGGGGCGCGCGAAGTCGACGGGGATGTTGCGGTCGTGGAGGGCGTTGTAGAACAGCTGGACATGGTGCCGGTAGTTGAACTGTTTGTTGGGCTGGCGGGTGTGGTTGAGGCTCCACTCGTTTTCATGGCTGTAGAGGATGCACACGTCCGCGATGAACCGGGTGTTCTTGAGCGCCGGCCCCAGCCGCTGCAGCTCCTGGCCGATCTGCTTGATCTCCTGAAACCCGCGGTTCTCGGCCCGCCCGTCGTGAGTCAGCACGCCACCGTAGAATTTTTCCACGCCGATGCGGGGCTGGCGCCACAGGAAATAGAGCACGCCGGTGGCTCCGCGGGACACCAGTTGGTAGGTGAAGAGCCGCACCACGCCGGGGCGGACCAGGGAGTTGACATCCTGCCAGTCCACGTGCCCCGCTTTCTGCTCGATCACCCAAAAACCGCCGTCGCCGCCCGGGCAGCGGATGCCGTCCTTCTTCAGGGAGCGCATGAGATCGATTTCGCACGCGAGTTCGGCGGAGCGCTCCTTGATGGTGGCGTTGGTGTCCACGGCCACAAAGTCGACCACTTCGGCCAGGTCGAAGTAGTCGCAGTCGTAGCTCAGGGCGCGGAAGTTGTGGGTGACGGGGATGTCCGGGGTCAACTCGTGCAGCAGGTCGGCCTGCATGCGGGCGTAGGTGACGAGGGTGTCGCTGCAGAAGCGCATCCAGTCGACGACGAGGGCGGGGTTGTGGGGGGCGGTGGTGTATCGCGGCATGGGCACGTGTTCCCACTGGGTGACGGTCTGTCCCCAGAACCGCGTGCCCAGCCGCTCGTTGAGCCGCTCGAGGGTCTCGTATTTGGCTTTCAGCCACGCGTGCCAGTCCTGTTCCGTTTCGGGGTTGAACGATGCCGCGGTGTCGTGCGCGCCCAGGCCGTTGTCGATCTGCCAGGCGACCAGCTGGGGATGCCGGCCCAGCGCGGCGGCCAGCGCGCGCACGATGCGCCGGGTGTATTCCCAATAGACGTCGTTGTTGGCGCAGTAGGCGCGGCGGGTGCCCTCGCACCGGCGCTGGCCCCGGTGATCCAGCGGCAGGATTTCCGGGTGGCTCCGGCACAGCCAGATCGGCGGCGCGGCGGTCGGCGTGCCCAGCACCACCTTGATGTTCACCTCCCCCAGCAAGTCCATCATCCGCCGCATCCAGTCGAACTCGTACCGGCCCTCCTCGGGCTCATACACCCCCCACGCGAACTCGCCCATCCGCACAATGTTCACGCCGGCTTCCACCATGAGTTCCACGTCGCGCCTCCAGCGTGCTTCGGGATCCTCGGGCGTGCCCGCCAGGGGGTAGACCCAGTGCTCCGGATAATAATCAACACCGAAAAACATGGCGCGCCTTGCCTGACAGCCGCATCCTAGGTTCCCGCGCCGCCGCAGGCAACCCCAAAGCGCGCGGCATCGCGCGGCTGCAGAATTTCCTTTCCCGGGGCGCCTGGAAGGGTTACAAGGACCGGGCGGATCCCTCACACCAGTGACCATGAGTGACGCAGATCGAAAGCTGTTGAGCGGCGATGAAGCGGTGGCCCTCGCCGCGCGGCACGCGGGCGTCGCCCTCGGCGCCGGTTACCCCGGCACGCCCTCCACGGAAATCCTCGAGGCCTTCGCAAAGCTCGGCGGGTGCGGCCAGTGGTCCCCGAACGAGAAGGTGGCGCTGGAGGTGGCGCTGGGCGTGGCGTTCGGGGGGGGGCGCGCGATGGCGACCATGAAGCACGTGGGGTTGAACGTGGCGGCCGATCCGCTGTTTACGGCGGCCTACACGGGGGTGGTCGGCGGGTTGGTGGTGGTGTCGGCCGACGATCCCGGCATGGCCTCCAGCCAGAACGAGCAGGACAACCGCCGCTACGCCGTGGCGGCGGCACTGCCCATGTTCGAACCCTCCGATTCCCAGGAAGCCTACGACTTCATGCTGGCCGCCCTCGAACTCTCCGAACGCTGGCGCCTTCCCGTGCTGCTGCGGATGACCACACGCGTCTGCCACAGCTACACCCTCGTCAACCCGCAGCCCCGCATCGCGCCCCCGGCGCCGCCCCGGTTCCAGCGGGACATCCGCGGGCGGGTCATGATTCCGGCCAACGCGAGGCCGGCGCACCGCCGGCTCCGGCAGAAGCTGGCGGAAATCGACGCGTGGAACGAAACCAGCCCGTGGAATGCCGTGACGCCGGGCAGCGCCGCGCTGGGGATCATCGCCTCCGGGATCTCGTTCATGCACGCCCGCGAAGCCGCGCCCGAGGCGAGCGTTCTGAAGCTGGGGGTGACCCATCCGCTGCCGATGAGGAAGATTGCGGCGTTTGTGAAGGGGGTTGAGCGTTGCGTGGTGGTCGAGGAAGGCGACCCGTACCTGGTCGAGGCGATCCGCGCGGAGGGGCTGGCGGTCGAAGGGAAGGACCCCATGTACCGGTTCGGCGAACTGAATGTCGAGCGGGTGCGCCGGATTCTGAACCGGGACGTCAGCGCCGAGCCGGCAAAGCCGCCGGGCAGACCGCCGCAGCTGTGCGACGGCTGCCAGTACCGGCAGGTGTTCGAAGCGTTGCGGAAGCGGGACTGCATTGTGGCGGGGGACATCGGGTGTTACACGCTGGGGGTGCTGCAGCCGTTCGAGGCGATGGACAGCTGCGTGTGCATGGGGGCGAGCCTGGGCGTGGGCCTGGGGTTGCGCCACGTCCTGCCACCCGACCAGGCGCGCCGCGTCGTGAGCGTGATCGGCGACAGCACCTTTGTGCACAGCGGCATCAGCGGGCTGGTGGAGATGGTGTACAATCCGCCTCCGGACGGCCACGTGCTGATCATTCTGGACAATGCCACCACCGCCATGACCGGCCACCAGGAGCACCCGGCCACAGGCCGCAGGCTCAACCACGAGCCCACGGGCAAGCTGGTGCTCGAGGACCTGGCCCGTTGCCTGGGCATCCGGCGCGTGCATGTGGTCGAACCGCGGGTCGGCTCGAGCGAGTTCGAGGACGTCCTCGACGAATGCCTGAACAGCCGCGAGCTGGCGGTGATCATCGCCCGCCGCCCGTGCCTGCTGATCGTCAAACAGCTCAAACAATACGAAGCCCGCGACCCAGGGCGGAAAGGCGACCGTGCCCCGTAACCCCACCAATGTTGTCGTCGCCGGCCTCGGCGGCCAGGGCGTGCTCAAGGCGACCGACATCCTGGCCGACGTCGCGCTTCGCGCCGGGTATGTGGTCAAGAAGAGCGAGATCAAGGGCATGAGCCAGCGCGGGGGGTCGGTGACGGGAGACGTGCGTTTCGGGGAGGAGGTTTTCAGCCCGATGGTGCCGGCGGGGGAGGCGGATTACCTGCTGGTGCTGGAGCCGACGCAGGTTGAGCCGCACCGCCACATGCTGCGGCCGGGCGGCGTGCTGGTGACGCCGGCGGTGCTGGACCTGGCGAAGCTGCCGGGCAAGAAGACGCTGAACGTGGCGATGCTCGGCGCGTTCAGCGCGCACCTGCAGCTGCCCGAGAGCCACTGGCTCGAAGCGCTGCGGTCGGGTTTCCCAGAGGCGTTTTTCGAAGCCAACCGCCAGGCGTTTCTGCTTGGCCGCAGTTCCCAAACGCAACGATCCTGAATCGACATGAGCAAAGTCCACCCCCCCCCGATCATGCACCCCGCCAGCGCCATGGATTTTCTGCCGCCGGCGCAGCTTCAGCAAGTGCAGCTAACCCGGCTGAAAGCCATGGTCCAGCGGGCCTATGACCACGTCGCCCTGTTCCGCCAGCGGATGGAGGAGCGCCATCTCCAGCCGCCGGACGTGAACTCCCTGGCCGACCTGGAGAAGCTGCCGTTCACCGTCAAGGCCGACCTGCGGGACGCCTACCCGTTCGGCCTGTTCGCAAGCCCGCTTTCGGAGATCGTGCGGTTCCACGCGTCGAGCGGCACCACGGGCAAACCCATTGTCGTCGCCTACACCCAGGAAGACGTGGACGACTGGTCACAGGCCATGCTGCGGAGCTTTGCCGCGTGCGGCCTGCACCGCGGCGACATCATCCAGAACGCCTACGGCTACGGCCTGTTCACGGGCGGCCTGGGGGCCCATTACGGCGCCGAAGCCCTCGGCGCCGGCGTCATCCCCATCTCCGGCGGCAACACCGACCGGCAGATCATGATTCTCAAGGATTTCGGGGTCACGGCGATCTGCTGCACGCCCAGCTATTTCCTGCACCTCATCGACCGCGCCGGCGAGATGGGGGTGAACTTCAAGGAACTCCCGCTGCGCGCCGGTGTGTTCGGCGCCGAGCCGTGGACGGAGTCCATGCGGCAGCGCATCGAAGCCGAAAGCGGGATCAAGGCCTACGACATCTATGGCCTGTCTGAAATCGTCGGGCCGGGCGTCGCCATGGAATGCGTCCACCAATCCGGGCCGCACATCTTCGAGGACATGTTCTATCCGGAGATCATCGATCCGGACACGGGCCGGGTGCTGCCCGACGGGACGGAGGGCGAGCTGGTGCTGACGACGCTTTGCAAGCGCGCGATGCCGATGATCCGGTATCGCACGCGCGACATCACGTCGCTGGCCGCCGACCGGTGTCCGTGCGGACGCACCCTGCGCCGCATTTGCCGGATCGGGCGGCGCAGCGACGACATGCTGATCATCCGCGGCGTGAACATGTTTCCGTCGCAGATCGAAGCGGCGCTGCTCAAGGTGGAAGGCACGCTGCCGCATTACCACATCCTCGTCGACCGGGTCAAAGGGCTCGACACGGTCGAAGTCCAGGTCGAGGTGACGCCGGAGGTGTTCAGCGACACCGTGGGAGCCATGGAACAGTTGCAGGCGCGGCTCTCCCACTCCATCGAAAGCGTCGTCGGCATCCGCGCCGCCGTGCGCCTGGTGGCGCCGCGCACCCTGCAACGCAGCGAAGGCAAAGCCAAACGCGTGACCGACAAACGCAACCTGTAACCGCCGCCGTGATAGGAGAACTGCCATGACCGTCAAACAACTCTCGATCTTCCTCGAAAACAAACCCGGCACGCTCACCGGCCCGTGCCGCCTCCTCGCCGAGGCGGGCATCAACATCCAAACGTTCGCCCTGGCCGACACCAAGGAGTTCGGGATCCTGCGGCTCATTGTCCACGAGTGGGAAAAGGCCAAACAGGTGCTCGAGCAGAACGGCTGCGTGGTCCGCATCACCGATGTCGTCGCCCTCGAAGTGCCCGACCACCCCGGCGGGCTGGTCCACCTGCTCGAGATTCTCGAGCAGGCCGGGGTCAACGTCGAATACACCTACGCCTTCACCGACAAGCTCGGCGACCGCGTGTTGCTCGCGTTCCGGTTCGGCGACAACGAAGCCGCCGTGAAGGCCCTGCAGGCCGCCAAGGTCAATGTGCTCGGCACCACCGAACTCGCCAGGCGCCTCAACACTTGATCCCCACCCCCGCAGCCCGTTCCCTCCCCCAGGACAAGACCCCGGGGTGGGCCGCCACAAGCCGCTCCCACCCGCCCCGTCCCCCCGGCCCCCCCTGACCCGCCACCCACGGGCCCCATGAACTTCACCCCCGCCCAGGAAGCGGTCATCGCCGCCCGCGGCAATGTGCTGGTCATGGCCGGCGCCGGCACCGGCAAAACCCGCACCCTGGTGGAACGCTGTCTGCGGCGCGTGCTCGACCCGCGGGAGCCCGCGTCGCTCGACCAGCTCCTGGTGGTCACGTTCACCGAAGCCGCCGCCGCCGAAATCCGCCAGCGCATCCGCAACCGCCTCGAGGCGGAACTCGACCGGGCGCCGGAGGCGTTGCGTCTCCAGGAGCAACTGGCCCTGCTCGATGCCGCGCACATTCGCACCCTCCACAGCTTCTGCCTGGAGCTGGTCCGCCAGAATTTCTACGCGCTCGAACTGGACCCCCAACTCGCCGTCCTCGCCGAAGACCAGGCCGCCCTGCTCGCCGCCGAAACCCTCGACGCGCTTCTCGGCGACCACTACGCCGGACGCACCCCGAACGCCGCCGCCGTTCAGGAACTCATCCAGGTGCAAAGCCGGGGCTGGGACAAGCCCATCCGCGACCTCATCCTCCAACTCCACGAATACACCCAAACCCGCCCCGATCCCGAAGGATGGTTCCGGCGCGAACTCGACCGCGTCGCCCAGCCCGATCCCGCGCACTGGCGGCGCTGGCTGAACGAAGGGGTCGCCGCCTGGCGCGATCTCTGGCTGCCGGTCCTGCGGGACCAGCCGCCCGAAAACCTCAACGCCCACGCCTGCGCCAGACTCCTCGAGGCCGCCGCCGTGCCCCCGCCCCAATCCCCTGACCCCGCCTCCCTCGCCGCCCCGTTCGCCGCCATCCTCGCCCAGGACCTCACATGGCCCGCCCGGAAAAAAAGCGCCTTCCGCAAACCCCTCGCCCGTTTTTTCGACGACGCCCGGTTCCTGCAGTCGCTTCTGCCCGGCCCCACGTGTCCCGACCCGCTGGGTGAGGACTGGGCATGGGTGCGGGGACACCTGGCGGCGCTGCTCGAGCTGGCGCGCGATTTCACCCGCCGGTTCGGCGCCGCCAAACGCGAGCGCGGTGTCCTCGATTTCCACGACCTCGAACAATTTGCGTTGCGATTGCTTCGGGAGGCCGGCACGGGTCAACCCACGCCGCTTGCCACCGCCTGGCGGCAGCGGTTTCAAGGGCTCCTCGTCGACGAATACCAGGACATCAACGAAGCCCAGGACGCCATCCTCACCGCCCTCGGAGGCGATCCCGCCCACGCCAACCGCTTCCTCGTCGGCGACATCAAACAAAGCATCTACCGCTTCCGGCAGGCCAACCCCCGCATTTTCCAGCGCTACGCCGCAGCCTGGCGCGCCGGCGCCGACGGCGGCCAGGCGATCGACCTGGCGGACAACTTCCGCAGCCACGAGGCCCTCCTCCGCTTCATCAACCCCCTTTTCGCCCGCCTCATGCGCCGGGACCTCGGCGGCATCGACTACGACGACGCTGCCCAGCTCCGCTTCGGAAACCCGGCCGGGCGCGCCGCCCTTCAAGCGGCTCCGGGCGCCGCCCCGCGGGTGGAGGTGCACCTCCGCCTGACCGGCTCGGGCGAGCCGGGCGACGACGACCCGGTGGGGCGCCTGTCCAGTGCCGAGCGGGAGGCCCGCATGGTCGGGCTGCGGTTGAGGGCGCTTCGGGAGCAGCAGCACGCGATCTGGGACGAGGCCCTCCAGGAGCGGCGTCCGGTCGAATGGCGGGACATGGTGGTTCTGCTGCGTTCACCCGCGGGCAAGGTGGAGGCGTATGCGAAGCAGTTCCACGCGCTGGGCGTGCCGTTGCAGGCGAAGCGCGGCGGTTTCTTCAGCAGCATCGAAGTGTTCGACCTGCTCAGCCTGCTCCAGCTCCTCGACAACCCCCTCCAGGATGTGCCCGCCCTCGCCGTCCTCCGCTCGCCCCTCGTCGGGCTTTCCATCGACCACCTCGCCCATGTCCGCCTCGCGGCGCCCCGGGTCCGGTTCTGGACCGCGCTCCAACGCTGGCACGCCGCCCACGCTCCCCAGGCGGCGGCTCCTGCGGCGGTCTCCGCGGCCGTCTCTGCCGAACCGGCGCCCAGTGCCGGTGCCGACACTGCCGGGGGCGGGCGGGCTGCGCTCTGGGCCAAGGTGGACACCTTCCTGCGCCGGTTCGCGCATTGGCGTAGCCTGGCGCGGCAGGCGTCGCTGGCGCGGCGCCTCGAACTGGTGTTGCACGAGACGCACTACCTGGACTGGCTCTCGGTGCAACCCCGCGGTTCGCAGCGCCAAGCCAATGTCGAGCGGTTGCTGGCGGTGGCCCGCGACTACGACGAACTCTACCAGCCCAGCCTCTACCGCTTCCTCCAGTTCATCGCCGCCCAGCAGGAAGCCGCGCTCGATCGCGAACCCGCTTCGCTCCCGGGTGAAAACGCCGTGCGCCTCATGAGCATCCACCAAAGCAAGGGCCTCGAATTCCCCGTCGTCGCCGTCGCCGACCTCGGCAAGCCGTTCAACGTCACCGATCTCCATGGCCGGATGGTGCTCGACGACCTCTACGGGCTGTGTCCCCAGGTCCAGCCGCCCGACGCCGGCCAGTATTATCCCAGCCTGCCCCACTGGCTGGCGCAGCACCGCCAACGCGCTGAAGCGCTCGGCGAGGAATTGCGCGTTTTGTATGTCGCGCTGACCCGCGCCCAGGACACGTTGCTTCTGGCCGGCACCTGCGCCGCCACAACCGCCGCCGCATGGGCCGACGCCGCTGCCCAGCCGCCCGCGTCGCATCGCCTCCTCCAGGCCAGCCGCTACCTCGACTGGCTCGGACCGCATCTGGCCGCGCAGGCGCCCGGCTGGTTCCATGCCCCGGCCGGCCAGGCCGCCACTTGGCAGTGGTGGATGTGTTCGGACGTCGGCGCTTCCCCCGCCCCTCCCGAATCCCCCGCCGGTTTGGACCATCCCCTCCTCCCCGACGCCCCCCAGCTGGACATCCTGACCCGCCGCATGGCGTGGCTCTACCCCCATCCCGACGCCACCCGCGAACCGGCCAAAACCACCGTCACCGCCCTGCGACGACGCGCGGGCGAAGATGCCGAATCGGTTCTGCCGCCTTACGCCCGGACCCGCCCCCTGCCGGTGCGCGCAGCCGGGGCATCCCAGCTGTCCGCGGCCGAGCGGGGTCTGGCCCACCACCGGTTTCTCGAGCGAATGGCCCTCGAGACTGCAGGCGCCGTGGACGGCCTGGCCGGCGAGCGCGACCGGTTGCGCGAGCAGGGGCTGGTGAGCGACGCCGAGGCGGCTGCGCTGGACCTGCCTGCCATCGCGCGATTCTGGGCTTCCGAATTGGGGGTGCGCATTCGCCGGCATGCCGGCGCCGTGCGCCGCGAGCTGCCGTTCACGGTGCGGCTGACGCGGGCCGACGGGGCGGGTCACATTCCCGCAGGCGAATTCATCGTGGTGCAGGGGGTGGTGGACCTTGCCGTGGTGTTGGCGGACCAGATCTGGGTTGTCGACTTCAAGACGGACGAGGTGGCCGTCGGCGAGGTGGAGGGCAAAGCGGACGCGTATCGGCCCCAGCTGGGACTTTACGGCATCGCGTTGACCAGGATCTACCGGCGGCCCGTCACCGAGCGGTGGCTGCATTTCCTGGGGCCGGGCATGACCAAAGCCGTCTGACGGCTTCGCGTCTTGGTTCCCCATGAAAAGCTACCTCGGGATCGAAATCGGCGGCACCAAACTGCAACTGGTCGCCGGCACGGCCACAGGCCGAATCCGGCATCGGCGGCGATTTCCGGTGAACTCCCGGGAAGGCGGCGCCGGCATCCGGCGCACCATCGAAACCGCCCTCCCGGCGCTGCTCCGCCTGTGCCCCGCTGTCGCCATCGGCGTCGGCTTTGGCGGGCCCGTCGACCGCCGGGCCGGCCGCATCGCCGTGTCGCACCAGATCGAAGGCTGGGCCGGGTTCCCTCTGCGCGACTGGCTTCGCAGGCTGGCGCGGCGGCCGGTGCTGGTTGAAAACGACTCGAACCTTGCGGCGCTTGGCGAAGCCACGCGCGGCGCCGGCCGGGGATTCAGCCCCGTGCTCTACACCAACATGGGCAGCGGCGTCGGCGGCGGACTGGTGGTCGACGGCCGCCTCTATCACGGCGCACCCCCCGGCGAAGTCGAGATCGGGCACCTGCGCCTCGACCGCCGTGGAACCACTGTGGAGTCCCGATGCTCGGGGTGGGCTGTCGACGCGAAGATCCGGGCGCTGTCCCGGCGCCGGGCGTGCGGGCCGCTGGTCAGGATGGCGTCGGCGGTGCGCGGGGGCGAAGCCCGCTTTCTGGCTTCGGCGCTGGCTGCGGGCGATCCAGCTGCGCGGCGGATTTTGGACGAAACGGCCCAGGATCTGGCGTGGGCGCTGTCGCATGCCATTCACGTGGTTCATCCGCAGGTGATCGTTCTTGGGGGCGGCTTGTCGCTGGTCGGCGAAGCGCTGCGCGCCGCCGTTGCCCGGGCGTTGCCTGTTCTGGTGATGGAGGCGTTTCATCCGGTGCCCGAGGTGCGCCTGGCGGGGCTGGGTGAGGACGCGGTGCCTGTGGGGTGTCTGGTGGCGGCCGGGCAGCGAGCCGCCATTGCTGCATAGAGTTCTGGACCTAATGGTATTCCTGGAGCGCTTTGACGGTGTAGCCGCCGCGCTGGAGGGCGGCGATGCCGCGTGCGGCGGCCCTGGCGCCGCCGAGGGTGGTCATGATGGGGGTGCCGGTGAGGACGGCGGTGCTGCGAATCTTGACCTCGTCCGCGCGCGGGTTTTGGCCGGCGGGCGTGTTGATGATGAGTTGGACGTCGCGGTTTTTGAGGAGGTCGAGCGTGTTGGGACGGCCGTCGGAGACCTTGAAGACGCGCTGCACGGTCAATCCCGCCTGTTCCAGCACCGCGGCCGTGCCGGCGGTCGCGGCGAGATCGAATCCCAACTCCCGGAACTGCCGGGCGATGGCGGCGACGGCAGGTTTGTCGGCGTCGCTGACGCTGATGAACACGCGGCCGGTGGTGGGCAGCGGGGCGCCGGCGGCCATTTGGGACTTGGCGTAGGCGATGCCGAGGTCGGCGTCGAGGCCCATGACCTCGCCGGTGGACCGCATTTCCGGCGACAGGAGGATGTCCTGGCCCGGGAACCGGTTGAAGGGGAACACGGATTCCTTGACGGCCCAAACCTCGGGCCGGATTTCGCGGGTGAACCCGAGTTGGGCGAGGGTGTGGCCGGCCATGACTTTGGCGGCGAGCTTGGCGAGCGGGACGCCGACGGCCTTGCTGACGAACGGGATCGTCCGGGAGGCGCGCGGGTTGACTTCGAGCACATAGACGGCGTCGTTTTTGACGGCGTATTGGACGTTCATGAGGCCGGCCACGCGCAGTTCGCGGGCCATGGCGTGGGTATATTCGCGGATGGTGGCCATGACCCCGGGGGAGAGGGTGTGCGGCGGCAGCACCATGGCCGCGTCGCCGGAGTGGACGCCGGCGAACTCGATGTGTTCGAGCATGCCGCCGATGACGCTGTGGCCGGCGGCCGGATCGTTCCCGAGACCGACATCCGCGATGCAATCGACATCGACCTCGATGGCGTCCTCGAGAAACTTGTCGACGAGCACGGGGCGTTGTCGGGAGACCTCGACGGCGAAGCGCATGTAATGCTGGAGTTCGGCGTCGGAGTAGACGATTTGCATCGCGCGCCCGCCCAGGACGAACGAGGGTCGGACGAGGATGGGGTAACCGAGTTGGTGGGCGATGGCGAGGGCGTCGGGCGGCTGGGTGGCGAGGCCGTGGGGGGGCTGGGGGATGCCGAGGCGGCGCAGCATGGTGGCGAACAGGTTGCGGTCCTCGGCGATCTCGATGCTTTGGGGCGAGGTGCCGATGATGTTGACGCCGTGGTGTTGCAAGCCCAGGGCCAGGTTCAAAGGAGTCTGGCCTCCAAACTGCGCGATGGCTCCCCAGCACCGTTCACGCTCGTAGATGTGCAGGACATCCTCGAGGGTCAGCGGCTCGAAATACAGCCGGTCGCTGGTGTCGTAATCGGTGGAAACGGTTTCGGGGTTGGAGTTGACCATGAGGGTCTCGAAGCCGATCTCCTTGAGGGCAAACGCGGCATGAACACAGCAGTAGTCAAACTCGATCCCCTGGCCGATCCGATTCGGGCCCCCGCCGAGAATCATCACCTTGCGGCGGTCGGAGGGGCTCACCTCGTCGTCACCCCGGTCGTAGGTGGAGTAATAATACGGCGTGTAGGCTTCGAACTCGGCCGCACACGTGTCGACCAACCGATAGCTCGGCACCACCCCAAGACGCTTCCGCTCCGCCCGGATGCGGTCTTCGGCAAGACCGGTCAGATGCGCGATCTGGCGGTCGGAGAATCCGAGGGATTTGGCTTTGGCGAGGAGGCCGGCATCGAGCGGGGGCATGAGGATTGGGTTCAGGGCAGCAGGCGTTCGGCGATTTGGACGGCGTTGAGGGCGGCGCCCTTGAGCAACTGGTCGCCGGCCACCCAGAAACACAGGCCGTTGTCGAGCGCGCAGTCCTTTCGCAACCGTCCGACCTGGCAGTTGTCCTTCTCCGCCACATGGAGCGGCAGCGGGTATTCGTTCTTCTCCGGGTTGTCGAGGATCTCCAGGCCCGGCGCCTGCGCCAGCACGGCCCGGGCCGCGTCGACCGTCACCGGCCGCTCGAATTCGGCGCTCACAGCCACCGAATGCGCGCGGTAGACGGGGACGCGCACGCAGGTGACGCTGGCGCGGAAGGTCGGGTGATGCATGATTTTCCGGCCTTCGTTCTCCATCTTCATTTCTTCGCGGGTGTAGCCGTTGGGCAGGAAGCGGTCGATGTGGGGCAGGACGTTGAACGCGATCTGGTGGGGGTAAACCTCGCTGGCGGCGGGCTGGCCGGCGACGAGCTGTCGGACCTGACGTTCCAGTTCGGCGATGGCCTTGGCGCCGGTGCCGGAGACCGCCTGGTAACTCGACGCGAAGATGCGGGTCACGCGGAACGCGGCGTGCAGGGGGTAGAGGGCCATGAGCGTGATGGCGGTGGTGCAATTCGGGTTGGCGATGATGCCCCGGTGGGACGCCACGTCGTTCCCGTTGATTTCCGGGACCACCAGCGGTACCGCGTCGTCCATCCGGAAGGCACTTGAGTTGTCCACCACCACGCAGCCCGCCCTTGCCGCCAGCGGCGCGAATTCCCTCGAGATGCTCCCGCCGGCGCTGAACAGCGCGAGGTCGATCCCGGCAAATGCGTCCCGCTTCAGCTCGCGCACGGGCACGTCCCGGCCCTGGAATTTCAAGGTCCTGCCCAGGGAGCGGGCGGAAGCGAGCAAGGTCAGTTCCCCGACGGGGAACTGGCGTTTCTCGAGTGTTCTGAGCATTTCGATGCCGACGGCGCCCGTGGCACCCACCACTGCAACATGCGGACGTGACTTCATAAAGCGGGCTACTTTAATGCGGCGCCGCGTCTTGTCAATCGATCGACGGCGCAAGCGCCGACTCGAGACTGAACCGCAGAAACATCGCCGGATCGCCCAGGGCCGCCTCCTGGCGGCCCACGCGCTCGCAGACGTCGCGCATGGCCGGCCAAGCCGCGCGGGCCCGGGGGCCGAGGAGTTGGAGGGCGCGTGCGGCGTGGAGGGCGACATCAAGCCGCGAGCCGCGCAGCTCCGCGAGAAGCACCGGCAGGGCGCCGGCCGTCTCGCCAAGGCGTGCCAGCGCCGCGGCGGCCTCGATGCGCACCACCGCCGACGGATCCTTCAGCGCCTCGCGCAGCGCGGGGCGCGACGCTTCCGCCGCGTCCCCGGCGGCGTGCAGGCCCAGGGCCGCCCAGTAGCGCACGCCGTCGTCCGGGTCGCGCAGGAGGGACGTTTGCTCAGGCACGGCTTCGGGGCGGCCGACGAGGTCGGCGGCGTCGAGCAGCCGGGCCAGCGGGTAGCGGGCGTTGTCGGCGGCCATGGCGAACGGGGTGTCCGCCGGGCCGAGGCGGTCCCAAACCTGGGGTTCCGTGAGGAACCCGGCGTCGCGGGTGGCGAACAGCCACTCGCGCAGGGTGCGGCGCAGGCGCGCGAGCGTGGCCTGATGCGCCGGCGCCGGCGCCAGATTGCGGATCTGATGCGGGTCGGCGTCGGTGTCATAAAGTTCCTCGCGCGCCTTGCGCGGCGCGGCGTAGGTGAGGGGGCCGGCGTCCAGGCGGTTCGCGCCGGCCAGCCGGCGGAGTTCGCGGCGGAAGGGCGAGGTGTCCGAGTAGGTCTCGGGCGGCATCCAGGACAGATGCGGCATGAAGTTGCGGATGTAGAGGAAGCGCGCGTCGCGCACCGAGCGCGAGAGTTCGAACACTTCGTCCACGCGATCCCGGGCGCCCACAACCACGGGGCGCGGCGGCCCGGCGGCGGGGCCGAGGAAGGGCCTGCCTTGCATGAGCGCCGGCGCCGGCGCGCCGCACACACTCAGGATGGTCGGCGGAAAATCCACAAAGCTCACCAGGCGGCCCGTGGCCGTTCCCGGGGCGGAGGGGGTGAGGGCGCGGAATGGTTTCGGGAACCGGATGAGGAGGGGAACACGCAGGCCGGTGTCCCACAGGCAGCGTTTGCCCCGCGGGAGGCCCATGCCGTTGTCGCCGAAGAAAAACACCAGCGTCTCGCCCGCCAGGCCGTCTTCGGCCAGCTGGCGCAGCAGCCGGCCCGCCTCGACGTCCATCACCGTGATGCAGTCGTGGTAGCGCGCCCAGGCGCGGCGGGCTTCGGGCGTGTCCGGGTAATACGGGGGGAGCCGGACCCGGGCGGGATCGTGGCGTGTCCCGGGGGGGAGGCGGGCGCCGACATGCGTTTCGAACTCGTCGGCAGGCCAGGCGCTGACGCGCGACTGGTGGGTGGTCATGAGGTTGAACACGGCGAAAAACGGTTGTCCGGGCCGCCGTCCGCGCCAGTGCGCGCGCGGGGAGCAGGCATCCCAGCAATCCCGGACAAACGCCGCCTCGTCGCGCAGATTGTAATCCGTCTTCACGTTGTTGGCGGTGTAATAGCCGGCCTCGCGCAGGCGCGCGGCGAAGCCGCGCACGGCGGGGGGGACGGGGAACTGGGAGCGCAGGCGCTGGGTGCCGAGCGAGGTGGCGTAGAGGCCCGTGATGAGGCACGAGCGAGCCGGCGAGCACACCGGGGCGGTGGCAAACGCCCGCGTGTAACGAACGCTTTCGCGCGCGAACGCGTCAAGGTGCGGGGTGCGCGCCTCGGGATCGCCGTCGCAGCCCAGGTTTGGGCTGAGGTCTTCGGCGGTGATCCACAGGACGTTGGGCGGCCGGGGCGGGGTGGCGTGCGCGACGCTTCCCGCCAGCGCGAGGGCAAGGGCCGCCACAAACGCCCGAGGGCAGGGGCCCACACGGTCCCGCGCCATGCGCGCCGGCCGTTGGGGGTGGGCTGGGGATGGGAGGAGGACGGCCGGGCGACGGTTTGGGATCATGCGTTGGTGCGGAGGGCCAGGGGATAGAGCTGGGCAAACGCCCGGGCGTGGCGGGCGAAATCGCCGCAATACAGCACGGGGTGGGGTCCGCAATACACGCTGCAGACATCATCCACGCCCTCGATCTTGACGAGCACGCGCGTGGCGCATCCGCCCGTGGGCGGGCAGGTGGGCGAGGTGATGATGCGGCCGCGCCAGGCGTTGAGGGTGGTTTTGGCGGACTGGTATTTGAAGAGGGTCGCGGGTTGGCCTGCGGGCCACTGCACGTCAAGCGCGAGTGTCTTGGGCAACTGGTGGAAAAAGGGGCGGAGGTGGTACGGCGCTTCGGGCTGATCCGGCCCGTGGAGCCTGGTGGCGCATGTGCAGTGGGAGGCGAAGTAATGTTGGTGTTCGGTGTCGAATTCGGGGTTGTGCTGGAAGCCGCCCCGGCCGAACAGGCTGGCGCCGAGCAGCAGGGTGAGGGTGGCGTCGAGATCGTTTTCGCACCCGCACGGCACCAGGGCGCCGTTGTTGAGCGCAAAACTCAGGCACGGCTTGCGGTGCTTCAGGAACAGGCACTCGATCGTGATCGCGTCCGCCTCGTGGCGCTCCAGCAGCTGGCCCACCGCCGCATGGGCGCGCACCGCGTCGAGAAAGGCCTGCTCCTTGAGGTCGGTGACCGAACGGGCCCGGCGGCGGACTGCGCGAGCCAGGGCGCGGTGCTCGTCGGTGAGGGTGAATTCGTCGAACACCCGGTTGAATTGGGCGGTGGGGATGCCATGGATGGGCAGTTTGAAGAACGGCTCAACATGGTCCGTCTCGCGTTGGAGCTGACCCGAGACGCGCAGCAGGCGGCTTTGGGCCAGCCGGACCTTGGCGTGGACGGCCCGCAAGCCGCGTTCGAGGGCATCCCAGTTCTCGACGGAATGGATGTATTGGACGCGGGGGGCGGTGCGGAGGAATTCGGGGGGCAGCTGGTGGTTGGCGCCGACGGGCTGGTAGACGATGATGGGGCCCTTGAAGGCGGCGAGGATGGGTTTGAGTTTGGGGCTGAAACTGTTCCAGAAATTGATCAACAGCAGCGCCTCGGGCTTCGATCGCTCCACGTCCGCCACAAACGCCCCGATCGCCGCATCGGTGGACAGCGGGCCGTCCTCGAGCTTCAGCGTCAGGTCGAGGTCCGCCACAATCTCGCGCAGCCGCCCGGTGAACTTGGCCTGCTGCTGTTCCGGGGCGAACTGGTTTCCCGGCCACGTGAACCACTGGTGCGAACGCCAGCCGTCCTCGCACTTCCCGTCGAGGACCACCTGGGCCGGCGGATAAAAGAACGCCCCGCGCACCAGGCCGGGACTTTTCCGGCGCCTGGCAAATCCCGCGCCGGCCAACGTGCCCGGCCCCGTTGCGCAGCCCATCGGCCATGCCGCCAGCGCGGCGAGGGCGGCAGTCGATTTCAGGAAGGAACGGCGGTCTTGGATCCAAGGGGTCTGTATGGCGGGTGACATGGCGTGTTGTGTTACCTCCCTCAGACGCTCCACCACGGCGCCGTCTTCACCGCCGGATTCCCCATGGCCCCCGGAGGCGCCGCCCAAAAAGAATCCCCGGCCCGCAGTCGCACGGACGCGGGGCAGGGATCGTGTTGCCCGTCGCGGATCGCGGGGGCGGCCTGGCTTACTTGCCCTTGGAGCCCGGGCACTTCTGGCCGTTGCCGGCCGGACAATCCTTGGGGCAGTCTTTGGGGCAGTCTTTGCGTTGCTCGCAGCCGCCTCGCTGGGCGGGGCAGCCCCCTTTGCAATGGCGGGCTGCCGGGGCTTTCCGGTCTCTGGCAGGGGCCTGATCCGCCGCCGGCAAGGCGGGTGCCAACGCAAACGCAGCGAACAAACCAATCGCAATGATCTTTTTCATGGCGGGCGCACCATAGTGCAGCGCCGACCGGTCGCAAGTGGCTTTCGGATTTTTTTCGCATTTTTTTCAGGGCCGGCCCAGGAACGCCTCCAGGCGGTCCAGGAAGGGCAAATGGGTGTCTTTGAGTTTCACGCGCGCGACCGGCAGGGGAAAGAACTCGAGCCGGTCGACTTCGGGGAAGCGCTTGCGTGTTCCGGAATGGGACGGCCATTCCATTTCGAAGGTGCTGGTGGGCAGCGGGTGGGCAGGATCGTAGTCGCCCTCGATGCCCCACGCATGGACCACCTTGCCGCCGCGCTGGCGAATGGACCCCAGGCCGACAAAGCGGCTGGCCGGATCCACCGCCACGCCCACCTCCTCCTTGAATTCGCGGATCGCCGTGGCCAGATAATCCTCGCCCGCCTCAATCTCGCCTTTGGGCACCGTCCAAGCCCCGTCGTCTTTCCGTGCGAAATAAGGACCGCCCGGATGGGCCAGCAGCACCTCGAGTTGTCCGTCCCGAAACCGATACATCAACAAACCTGCACTCTTGCGCGATGGCATGGCCACAGTCTATCCGCCAAGTCCAGCCTCGACCAAGCCGATAATTGGATCGGGCGCGGGTGGTGGTCTTCGGGGCTTGGGGGCGCGGGCAGCGGCGCTTGGGTAGATCACGGGCGCGCGTAGGCCAGGGGCACGACCAGGACGGCGCACTGAGCCTTGCTCACGACCTTGGCGGCGACGCTCCCGAACAGGGCTTTGCCCACGCCGTGGTGGCCGTGGCGCCCGAGAATGATCAGGTCGATGCCCGCCGCCTCGGCGAATTCGAGGATGGCGGCGGCTTCGGGGCCGTCGCGCACTTCGGTGCGCACGTCGAGGCCCGGCGGGACGCGCGCGAGGTAGGTGGCGCGGATTTTCTCATCGATCAGGCGGTGCGCCTCCTCTTCCACGCGGTCCACCTCCGCCATGTAGGACCGCCAGAATTGCGCGTCCGGCTCGTGCACGATGTGCAGGATGTGCAGGACCGAGCCGGGCCGGCGGATGGTGGCGTCGATGGCGAACTCGAAGACCGCGTCGGCGCTTTCGGAGAAGTCGGTGCAGAAGAGGATGCGTTTGAAGCGGCTTTCGGGATGGGGATCCGGGTTCATGTGGCGCTGCGGTTATTCGACCAGGCTCGGCAGCCAGGTGATGATCTGCGGGAAGACGGTCAGGAGAATGGCGGCCAGGACGAGCGTTCCGAGGAAAGGCAGGCTGCCGCGGAACACCTGCTGGAGCGGCACATCGCGGGTCATGCCTCCGACGACGTAGGCGCACACGCCCACGGGGGGGGTGATGACGCCCATCATGGTGACGACGACGATCATGACGCCGAACCAGATGAGGTCGTAGCCGAGCGCCAGGATGACGGGGTAAAAGATCGGGATGGTGAGGATGTCGAGGGCCAGGGCATCGAGGAAACAACCGCCGACCAGGTAGAACAGGAGGATCAGGCCGATGATGCACCAGCCCGGCAGGGGCAGCGCCGAGAGCCACGTGGCGAGGTGCGACGGCACCTGGGTGATCGTGAGGAATTTGCCGAAGATGATGGCGCCGGCGACGATGGTCATGACCATGCAGGAGGTGCGGATGGTTTCATTCAGGCAGCGGGCCAGCTTCTCCCAGGTCAACTGGCCTTTGAACAGCGCGATGAGCAGCGTGCTTGCGGCCCCGATGGCCGCGGCCTCGGTGGCGGTGAAGAACCCCCGAAACATCCCCCCCATCACCAGGACAAACAACGTGAGCGTCTCCCAAATCCCGTTCAACGAGGCAAACTTCTCCCGCCAGGGGAACGGCGGCCCCGGAGGTCCCATGGCCGGCTGGCGCCGGCACTGCGCGTAAATGACGGCGCAAAACATGCCGGCAATCATCAGGCCCGGTGCGACGCCGGCGATGAACAGCTTGCCGATGGACATCTCGGTGAGGATGGCATAGACGATGAACACGATGCTGGGGGGGATGAGCATGCCCAGGCCCCCGCTGGCCGCGACGCAGCCGGTCGCCAGCGACAGGTTGTAGCGGTAGCGCCGCATCTCGGGCACGGCCACCGAGGCGATCGTCGCGGACGTTGCGGGACCCGAGCCGCAGATCGCTCCGAACGCGGTGGAAGCCCCCACGGTGGCCATCGCCAGGCCGCCCGGCAGGCGGCCCATCCAGTGATAAGCCGCCCGGAACAGGCCGCGGCTGATGCCGCTGTGGAACGCCACCTGGCCCATCAGCACAAAGAGCGGGATGGTCGTGAGGCTGTAATCGCCGAAGGTCGCATACAGCTCGCTGGTGGCCATGCGGGTCGCGGCCGCGGGCGACACCATCAGCGCGAAGCCGATCCACCCGACGCTGGCCATGACGAACCCGACCGGCATGGAGCCGGCCAGGAGGACCAGCAGCAGAGCGAATCCGATGACGGCGCCTTCGGTGGGAGTCATGGCCGGATGAGGGGTTGGCCGGGATGCAGCAGGTGATAGATCTTGATCAACACGACCAGCCCGCACGAGGCCGCCAGGACATACGGCACCCAGAAAATCGGCAGTTGCAACGTGAGGCTGACCTCGCCGCTTCGCCAGAGGCTGTTGCCCAGCGCCACGCACCCCCACGCCAGCAGCCCAAACAGCCCCATGCCGCCCAACCGCATCACCGCATCCACCACCATCCGCCCGCGGCGGCCCAGGCGGTGGAAGAAAAATTCGATCGCCACATGCCCCTTGATGGCCGTGGTGTAGGGAAGCGCCGCGGCAATCGTCAGCGCGGCAAAAACCTTGACCAAATCGTAGGCGCCCGGTCGTGACCACCCAAGGGCCCGCAGCGCGACGTCCAGGGTCGTCACCAGCACCATGGCCATCAGACCCGCGCCCGAGGCGACACCCAAAACCCGGACCAGGGCGCGCAACGCGTTTGCAGCGCAGCCGCCCGTTGCGCGGGACGGCGCGCCGGCTGGCGTGGCGGGATCGGGGGTCATGCGGCGCGCGGGGCCACCGGAGACGGCGGTTGACGTCTCAGGGCGTTTCGCGGGACTGGGTGTTTCGGTGCGGCTCTGGCGGGTCGGCAAGTGCGGCGTGTCCCCGGGAGACGGTTTATCCCTTCTTGCGTTTGTCCCAACCCTGGTCCCGGATGATCTGGTCGATGTCGGTTCTCGGGCCGTAGGTGGCGGGGAGGATTTTCCAGCGCGCCAGGTAACGGAAGACGTCGCGGAGGTGTTTCAGTTCGCCCTGTTTCTGGGCGAGCTTGGCGGGGGGGAGGGTTCTGATTTGCTGGAGGTATTGGGCGTTCAAGCGGTCGACGGCTGCCAGGGTGGCGGGATCGGACTCGTAAACAAGGGACTCCATTCGCCGCAGCAGCTCGGGCACCGGGTTGGCCGGGTCCTTCAGGGTGTCCGCGTCGGCGCGGATGGAGGCGGCGATTTCCCTGCGTTTCGCCATGGCGGCTTCGGGGGTCAGGTAGCCGTCCGTGCCGCCCTGGGACGTGCGCGGGGGCAATTCGCGGCACCAGATGTTGCGGAAGCGGATTGGGTGGCCGTGGTCCTGAAGCCGCAAGGAGCCCTTTTCCGGGAACGGGCCCGGCCGGGTGCGGCCCATGTGGCCGCCGCTGCCTTCCAAGGGGGTGTGGTCTTGGACCAGCACGCCGTTGACGAACACCGTCACATACCCCCAGTCAAGCACCTGGCCGTCCCTATACACCGGACGCCGAAACACGATGTCATACACCTGGTACTCGCCCGGCGGCCGCAGCGCGTTCACCAGCGGCGGGTGGATCCCGTAGTAGGCTCCCGCCCCGCCGTCGGCATAGGTCGGGTTGTCATACGAATCCAACACCTGAATCTCCAATCCCCCGGGCAGAAACACCCCGCTGTTGCCCCGCCCCTGGCCGCCGCCCTTGACCTCCGCGGGCGCCGCCCATTCGACATGCACCTGGCAGTCGCCAAATTCGCGCCGGGTGCGGATCTCCCCCCCGTTGACCTGCATGTAGCCGTCCTTCACAATCCATTTCGCAGGCTGCCCGCGGCCCGTCACCCACGCGGACAAATCCGTCCCGTCGAACAGCACCACCGCGTCCGCTGGCGGCTTGCCCGGCTGATCCGGCGTGCTGAACGTGCCGGGCGTCACCGGCTTGGGCAACGGCCGGTTCCGGTCGTGCACCGCCCAGGCATGATGCTCGTCCGGCGGGTCCCCGTAAAACGCCGGACCGACGTCCGCGGCCGGGGCGGATGTTGCCACGAACACAAAAGTCCCCGCGAAGCTCAACATTGCGTGCCATCTCATGCCGCCCAGTCAACACGGCCGCCACGCCCAAGTCAACCGAACATCCGGCGCCCCGTCCCCCGTCCAAGGGTTCGCCCTGGAAACGGAAACGGGTTCGGAGGATCCGGCAGCCGGGCGTGTGTTCGCACCGGATTGCGGCGGCAGCCATGGTTCCCCGTTGACGCGGCGGGCAAAGACGTCTACATCCTGCACCCATGAGACACGACGCATGGGTTCCAGGCTGCCCGCTGTTGATCAGCGCCCTCACCGCGCTCTCCGCTGAAACGCCCGCCCGACGAATGCGTCCGGCCCCGACGGTCTCACCGGAAATCCAGGACGACCGCCGCGTGACCTTCCGGCTCTGGATCGGGTGCGGCAAGGATGACTTCCTGATCCGGCGCAACGAGGCGTTCATCGACCGGCTCCGGGAACCCGGCATCCGGCACGAGTGGCATCGAACCGACGGCACCCGCAGCGGGCCGGTCTGGCGCCGTTACGTGGCCGACATTGCGCCCCGGCTGTTTCAGTAGCCAGGGCGGCCCCGGGCCGGCGTGATGAAGACCACCCCTTTGTTGGCGCGTCCCGCCGCGCCGCGGTTGAAGCCGGGCGCCTGGATGGGTTGGGCGGGCGCGCTGCTGCTGGCCGCCACCGGCTGCGCCACCTGCCCGCGCGATCCGCACACGGGACGCCGCCCGGACCCGGAGCCCGCCCCGTACATGCGGGTGGCGTGCCCGGATGCGGGCACGGTGGAATTGCAGATTGCGGTGCGCCGGTTTGGGCCGGCGCGGGGTGGGGGGCCGGTGGTGTGGCTGGCGGGGGCGTCGCACATTGGGGATCCGGGCTACTACGCGGCGTTGCAGCGGCATTTGGATGCGCAGGCGCTGGTGCTGTATGAGGGCGTCAAGGAACTGAACGACACCACGCCATCACCGGCCCGGCCGGGTGCGAAAGAGGCGGACGGCCGTGGGGGCGGGGGTGGCGGCGGTTCGGAGGACGATTCGTTGCAGGCGGGGCTGGCCAGGGCGCTGGGCCTGGTGTTTCAGCTCGACGCGCTGGATTACAGCCGGCCGGCCTGCCGGAACAGCGATCTGTCCGTCACCCAGATCCAGGCGCTCCTGACAGGCTCGCGCGGCGTCGGCCCGTCGCCGTCGCCCTCGCCCGGGACCGCGCCCGG
>JAFGQR010000076.1 GCA_016935555.1 Verrucomicrobiota bacterium | reverse complement strand
CGGGGAGCCCAACGCCTGCTGATGTCGCGAAGCGAATCCAGGCCAACAGGATGCGGACGATTCAAGCGCATCAGGGCACCGGCAGCGCGCGGTTGCCAGAGCGGGTGTGTGCGATCCAAGGAAGTCAGGGCTCGACGGAGTCTCGCCCTACCGGGGATGGTGAGATGCGCACAGGGTGGAGGCGGCTGCGGCGCCGCATCCCATGGGCTGCGCTCATGCCCTGCGCCTTGGCCCGCCGCCCTGCCGGGTTCATGGGCGCGATGCGTGCCGCCCATCGGGCGGGATCGCGCCTTCCCATGAACCGTGGACCCCGGGGCCGACGCACGCTTTGGGAACTCCGCAAGCGGATCCGCATTGTTGGAATTCCAGCAGTTGTTGCGCGTTTTTCAACTTGCCCGTGGCCGCCGGCGCACAACGGTTGTCAATCCCTGCACGCGTCCCGTGTGGCTCCACAAACAACAACTGTCAGAATAAAGAAGTCCGCCTCATACGCGGCCTTCGTGTACGGTAGCGTGGATTCCAGCTCTCGGATCGAACTGGTTCAGCCAGCCGGATGAACGGACCCGGCGGACGGCCCGCGGATCCGGCGGGTCACAGGAAATGCAACGCCTCTGGATGTCGAAACATGCGTGCCGCAGCCCTCGCCGCGGGCGTGAGGTGTGCGGCAGGCGCCGCCGCCCCGCGCCGCGCGGGGGGCTGGCGGGGCCGGCGCCCCGTGCGGCCCGAGCGCGGGGGTCCCGGCCCGTGACCAGACGATGACAGTCCACGATCCATCCATTGCGCCGCTCCGGCAGGTCGTGTCGGAGGCGCTGCTTTGCCAACCCTCGCGGGACGCGCGGGGGACGAGGTGGGAGGTGCCGAACCCGAAGGGCATTCGCGCGGCGCTGCTGCACGATTGCCCTTCGGGCGAACGCCGCACGCTGGACGTGGTGCTGGCGCGGGTTTCCGCCACCGCGACGCTGCCGCTGCACGGCTTGTGGGAAATGGTGGCCGCGATGGTGAAGGAGACGGATCTGGCGGCGGTGCCTGTTGCCGGCGAGGCCGGGCCGGATGGCCTTCGGCCGATCACGGTGCGGATCACCTTCCGCGGCGCGGCGGCTCTGGATCTGCCCCGCCTCAACCGGCTGAGCCGCGCGCTGGAGCTGCTCGATCAAATGGCCCGGACTCTTCACGAGCAGCTTCCCGCGGCCGCCCTGGTGCGCGAGCCGAGGCTGCCCGCGGAACTTCGGGAGTTGTGCCACTCGGTGCCGGCCCGTGTGGCGCGGGATTCCGGAGCCGGCGCGAGTCCGGAGATTGTGCCGCTGCTGCAGGCGGGGCTGTCGGTGGCGCTGGTGGGGTCCTCGCTGCGCGTGAGGCTGGAGCTGGACCGTCTGGCCCGGCTTCCTGCCGTGCACCTGGCGCAATTGCAGTTTCCCACCCCGATCCAGCGGGTGCCGCCACTGGCCGCGGCGCTGGATCGGGCCGGATGGACGCTGGCGGCGCCGTGCGCGTCGCTGCGGCCGCGCGTCTCGGTGTATGAGCAAGGGCGCGAGATCGAAGCCGCGCTTCAGGAGCTTGCGGCGCGGGGCGTGCCGGCGGTGTTTTTCGGCACCCGCGAGGAGCTGGAATCCGTGTTCGGGGTGGGGCAGGGCCGCAGCCACAACGCGATGCACCCGGTCATCCAGGCGCTGGCGCCCGCCGAGGCGGCCGACCTGGTCCGGGTGGCGTTTGCCGGGAGAGCGGAGCCGTTGCCGGCGGCGAAGGCCGACCGGCTGGCGGAGCTGGTGTGCGCGACGGCGGCGGCGCACGGCGGCGGGAGCGAGTCGCTGCTCCAGCCGCTGGCCAATCTCGCGGCGAACGGCGACCCGGACGATCCGGCTCTGCCGTTGGCGCTCAAGGCGCTGGTGGAGAACCTGGCGGTGCGGCGCGACACCTTTGGCATCTGCGCCGAAGCCCCGGCGCAGCCGCGCGACGCGGCGGTGCGGGGGCATCTGATGGCGCGGCTGGGCGAGGAGGCGCTGGCGGACCGGCTCGGGGCGGGCATTTTGGGCCAGGAGCCGGCGCTGCGGGAGGTGGCCGACCGGCTGTTTCGCGAGGCGCTGTGCCGGAGCGACACCGAACCGCTGCGGCTGTTGGTGGCGGGCCCGGTTGGGACGGGCAAGAGCATGGTGACCAAAAGCCTGGCCGAATGGCTCGATTGGCCCCATCACGTCATCGATGCCGGCAGCTTCGATTCCGAGCATGCCGTCATGTCGAGTCTCGCCGGCGTCGCCCCCGGGATCGTGTCGTCGTTCAACGATGGGGTGCTGGCCAGGATTGCGCGGCGGCCTTCGGTGGTGGAAGTGGCGGATCTGGATCACGCCCGGCCGGGCGTGCGGGGGTCGCTGTGCGACTTCTTCCTGCGGATCCTCCAGGAGGGGACCCTCCAAACCGGGTCCGGCGCCATCATCCGGACGCTGCCCCACGTGATTTTTCTGTTCACCTCGAATGTCGCTTTCGGCCGGCGCGGGCCGGAGGCGCGTCTGGGGTTTGGGGCATTGCCGACGCGGGACGAGGTGCGTGCGGAGGTGAGCGCGTGCGCGTCGGAGTTTATGGGGCCGGCGTTTCTTTCGCGTGTGGGGCAGCCCATTTTGTTTGCCGGGTTCACGCCGGTTACGGCCCGGCTTGTGGCGGAACGGGAGATCCGGTCGCTGGTGGCGCGTGTGACGGCCGCGTCCGTGGTGGAGCCTTGCCCCGAGGTGGCGGCGCACATTGTGGCGTCGCTGGCGAACCTCGACACCGGGGCGCGGGGGATTGTCAACGCGGCGCGCGACGCGCTGACCGGGGCATTGCGCGGGTGTGTGAACCTGGGCGGCCCGGCGGTGGCGGTCCGGCTCGAGGAAGGGCGGATCGTGGTTGCGCGCGCGGATCCGGCGCGCGGCGGTCGCGGAGGGGAGCCGGCCGGGGGGGGCACAACTGTTTGAGGTCATGAACAGCCTATGACGCATCGCATCATTGACATTACCGAGTTCGAAAAGGCCGACAGCGGATCGGTGGTCCGACTGCCGTCGCTGTCGGGCGACACCCATCCGTTCTTTGCCGACTACGACCTGCTGGTGGTGGCCGTTCACGCGATCGCGTGCCGCGCCGCGCTGCACGTCTCGGGGCCGTCCGGCTGCGGGAAAAGCCATTTCCTCACGTCGCTCCTGTTCGGGCCGCAGGAGCATTTTGCGCGCGTGTGCGCCGTGCTGGACATGCCGCGCTGGCCGCGGTTGAAGTGCCACCGGATATTCGTGTCGAGCTACGAGACTCCAGCGGAGGTCTTCTACCGGACGGAGGTGGTGAACTTCACCACGGAGGAACGGCCGCAGCGGATCCTCAGCATCCTCGGCGAGGCGGCGGCCGATCCGCAGACGTTGCATGTGGTGTGGCTGGTGGAATCGGGGCGCGGGGTGGCCGCGTGCGTGGAGGATGGGTTTCTCGAAGTCGTCGGCGCGCGCATCATCCGCGAGCCGCGGGGGCAGACGTTCGACACGGCGAATGTCACGTTCGCCACGGACTCGAACTACTCGGCGAACGAGGCGGGGGAGTTTCACATTTGGGATCGGGACCAGGCGTATGCGCGGCGCTGGACGCGGCGCATGACATTTGGGGGTCTGTCGCCGGAGCAGGAGATCATGGTGTTGCGGGAGTTGTCGCCGGGGTCGACGGAGACGCACCTTCAGCAGGTGATGGCGCTGGCGATGGGGATTCGCCGGAAGCACGAGGAGGGGCGGCTCCAGAGCGTGCTGCCGCCGACCCTCGACGTGGAGCTGGATTTGCTGGCGTGCCTGCGCGACCTGCCCGTCAACCCGCAATTCCTGGTCTTCAACACGCTGCTGGGCCATTGCGCGAAACGCGACAGGGACGAGGCCGACACGGTGTTCGCGGAGGCGTTCGGCGTTCGTATCCAGGCCGCCACCCCGGCCGCCGAGGCCGTGGGCGCGCTTTAGGAGGCGTCATGACCCCCTTCGGCGATCCGGGTTCCTATCAACGATTCTGGCGGCCGGTGTCGATTGCGGACGCCGCGCGGGTCGGGGGTTCCTGGTCGCGGCGCAACGAGGCGCTGGACCAACTGGATGATCTGACCTTCGAACACCAGATGGCCGCGGCGGCTTCGGCGGCCGGGCACCGCGTCTCGGCGGCCGATCTCAAGACGCGTCCCCAACGCGGCCCGCTGCACACCGATTACCCGGCGTTCCCGGCCGCTCGCGCCTGCATCGGCCTGAGTGCCATCTGCGAGTTCAACGCGCAGGCCGGATCGGCCAACCTGCTGCTCCAGGCGGCCGTCAAGCTGTCGCCGGACCAACTGGCCGTGCTGGACCCGACCGGCGTGCGGCAGGCCGCGAGCCACGTGGCGGAAGCCGTGGGGCATCGCCTGTGCCTGGATCACCTGTGCGTCGGCGACAAGTTCCGCGCCGTCGAGAGCTACCGGCTCTTTGCCGCCTCGATGCTCGACCTGCGCTTTCGCCGGCTCAAGGACGTCATCCTCGCCGCCTGCACCCTGGGCGACCTGGTCGACGGCCTGAGCCGCCGCCCGAACGTGCGACGCCGCATCCATCCGCTCACCCTCCGCATCCTGTCCGCCCTGGCGCCGTCCTGCGCGCACTACCGGCAGGCGGCAGGCCGGTGCCGGCCGGAGGAGTTGCCGGCCCTTGCTGCGGCTCTTGCCAGGGGATTGATGAGCGCCCTGCTGCCGTTCCTGCCTTTGAAAACAAGCGACGCGCCGGACCCGGCGCGCCTGGAACGTCCCGGCACCCGTGCGCTGTCGCGCTCGTGGAGCCGGTTGAGCCGCGTCCCGCTCCAGTCCCCGTCCAGGAACCCGGACGATCCGCGGGCGCTGTCGGCGCCGCTGTTGGGCCTGAACGAGCCGGCGCCGCCGGTCATGGACCAGCCTTCCTCGTGGACCACGAAACGCCGTCCCGATGCGGCGCCCGGGCCGTCGCACTTTCCGCGCGGCATCCCGTCCGATGCCGCGTCGGGCGACGACGGCGCCGACCAGCGTGTGCTGGTTCCGAGGGCGCATTCGCAGGAGGAGGCGCGGGTGCAGGGGCTGATCCAGCAAGCCGCCGCGGTGATTACGCAGGCCACGGCGGCCGCGGCGTGGGAGGATCCGCGTGTGGATCAGGTGACGCATTCCTTGCGCACCAACTTGTTCGGGCAGGGACCCCTCGAAGCCCAGCTCGGCGGCCACCGCCACCAAATCACCGCCTACGGCTCCGGACGAAAGGGAGTGATTCATGAGGGGGCCTTGCCGCGCTGCCGCGATGCGGAGAGCCTCCGCCAGGTCCGAAACGGCGCCGCGCCCATCGCGCAGAAGCTGCGCGCCTACCAGTGGTTCGGCCGGCGCACGGAGATGCAGGCCAAACGCCTGCAATCCCGGGGCGCCCTCGATCCGCACCGGCTGGCGCGCCTGGGGATTTCCTCGCTGGTGCGGCGCCGGTGGCGGCGGCGGCGGGTGACGGACTATCGGGGGCGGCCCCTGGTCATTCTGGCGAAAGACGGGTCCTCGTCCAACACGGCGGCCACCACGCTGGCCGGCAAAACTCTGGCGGCCGCCTTTCTGATGATCGAACGGCTGGCGCGCATCCGGCTGTTTGCGGCCGATTACTCGTCCGACCACCACGGGCACTTGGTCCAGTGGCTGTGGCATCCCCAAAAAACGCCGGGCCGCAACGCATGGCAGGCCGTCGAAGCCGTCGCCAGCCTGCCCCCGCACGGCCAGGGCGGCAACGAAGACGTCCTGAGCCTGTCCCACATCGTGCGCGAGGTGCTGCTCACCCCCGACGCCGCCAAACAAACCGTCATCGTCATCAATATCACCGACGGCAAAATCAACAGCCCGCTTTCCGAGTTCCGTTCCATGATCCGCACGCTGCGCCAGACACACCGGCTGACCTACAGTCTGGTGGTTCTGGGCGACGCGCCCATCGAGGTCCCGGAAGCCGACCACGTCGTGCGTGTGCCCCGGCACGAGCTGGGGGATTCCCACCGGATCGCCGACCGCATTGCGCAACACGTGAACACCCTGGTCCGCGCCCTGCGCGCCGGGCGAAAGGCGTCTCATGGCTAGGGCGAAGTCCAGGCGGCGCGCCGGCACTTGGGAGCATGGCGGGTGGCATGTCCCGCCTCCCAGCCGGGACGAACTGCGATGCGGCCTGGCTCCCTTGCTGCGGCAGCTTCGGCGTGTGGACGACGCCGTGGCCAAGCTGGCGGGCGGCGAGGGGCGTGTGGACGACCTTGTCCAGCTCCAGCGCATCCTGACGGAACGTTTCCCGGTCGGCGAACCGACTTGTACGACCGTGACGCTGGCGCAGCCCGAACCTTTGCGGGAGCAATTGCGCCTCTTGAGCCGGGACCTTCACCTGGAGATCCACGCCGTGGACGGCCAGTACCCCTGCTACCTGCTGTGCCGCGTCGCCGCCCGCTGGGATGCGCCCGACATCATCCTCGAAGAACTGCATGTCTCCTCCGGACGTGTCTCCTTCTTCCACGACCGGCGGTTTGCCATGTTGATGCGGCACGGGCGGTCCCGGACGTTTTTGCGGCTGGCGCGGTGGCGGAGGGCGTCCAAGACGTTGCTGGGCGGGGTCTGGCGTCAGCGCCCGGACGACAGGGATTGCGACGATCTGCTGGCGGCGGTGGCCAGGCTGGTGCTCGCGTCCGCCTGGTACGAGGACCAGCGCCTGCCGTTCGCCGTCGCCGACGCGTTCGGCCTGACCCACTTTCGGTCCGCCCTCGAGCTGGTCGCGTTCATTCTCGGCTCCAACCTTTACCAGGTCGCGGCGGGCATCCGCGAGTGGCAGGAGGAACTCGTCGGGTTCTTTCAACAGGTCTATCCCAATGTCCCCCTCGCGGCCCTGCTCCACAACCTGAGCCGCCACGGCGCGGTCAATCCGGCCCAACTCGAAACCGCCGCCCGCGGTGTCTTTGTGGAGTTGAACCGGCTGTTTTCGGCGTTTCTGGGCACGACGGGGGCGTTGGCGGACCTGGAGCAGCTCGAGCTGTTCAAGGTTGTGCTGGGATGTTTTGCCAACCTGGGGGAGGTTGCCGCCCGGGCGTGCTGGAAGCCGGCCCTGGAGGAAGCTGTTGGCGTGCTCGAGGGCGCTGCCGCAGATGCGACGGGACGACTCGTCGGCTGAATGACGCGGCCGGCCGCCGCCGCGAATCCTTGTTGCGCCGCGAGGCTTGACCAGGCAGCGCCAAGGCCCCCGGGCCGCCGTCTTCGCCGGGCGCCGTTCCCTGGCGCGGGCGGTGGTTGCGGGGGAAGAGCTGCAACGTGGGGAGGGTCTTTTCCCTTTCTTCGTCCGGCAAGGGCGGCATAGGGTGCGTGATGTCAATGACGACCGTCGGGACCGAGTTTGTCTTGTGGATGGCGCTGGCCGGATTTGTCCCCGGGGTTTCCGGTTCACCGGCGAACGCACGGGCTGCCGGACCCAGTGCGGTCCCGGCGCTCGGCCCTCGCATCAGGTTTGCCGAGCCCGTGTTCGATTTCGGCCGAATCAAATCCGGAGAGATCATCGAACACGCGTATCGGTTCACCAATGTCGGGGACGAGGTTCTTGAGGTGACGAGTGTGCGGCCGGCATGCGGTTGCATGGCGGCGGGGAACTGGAGCCGGCGGGTGAAGCCCGGCCAGTCCGGGAGCATTTCCATCGAGTTCAACAGCGCCCATTATGGCGGCGCGGTGCTCAAGACCATCACGGTGGAGTCGACCGACCGGAGCCAGCCGGCTTTGCTGCTGCAGCTCAAGGGCACCGTGTGGAGGCCTGTCGAGGTCGTTCCCACGTTTGCGGTGATCAACATCCCGCCCGATGCCGGCACGGGCGCCGCCGTGGTGAACATCACCAACCACACCGCGGAACACCTTGCCATCGCGGGGCCTGTCCATTGCAGCACCGCCGCACTTGCGGTCGTGGTCCGCACCAACCAGCCGGGCAAGGCATTCCAGCTGGACATCAGGGCCGTGCCGCCTCTGGCGCCGGGCAACCTCCAGGGCCAAGTCACCCTGAAAACCACGTCCACCAACCTGCCGGTGGTTTCGGTGAACGTGTGGGTCGTAGTCCAGCCGGCGCTGGCGGTTCTGCCGCCGCAGGTGACCTTGCCGCCAGCGCCCCTGGCCGCCAGGACGCTCCCCACCGTCGTCATCCAGAGCCACAGCACCAACCGGTTCTCGTTGACTGAACCGTCCGTGGGCCTCCCGGGGGTGAAACTCGCCCTCCGGGAAACCATTCCCGGGCGCGCCTACGAGGTGACGCTGGCGTTCCCGGCGGGATTCACGCTGCCGTCGGGCTCGCCGGCCGCGTTGACCTTCAAAACCAGCCTGGCGCAGTTCCCGTCCGTCACCGTGCCCATCGCGCACCTGCCGAAGCGTCCCGCAGTCCGCACCCCCCGTCCCCCTTCCGCCGGGCTTCAACCTCCCATGCCGCCCCCCGGCCGGCAGCCGGGCACGCCTCCCGCGAATCCTTGAGGCGCGGCCTTCTCGAGAGCGGCCAGGTTTGCGGCAGAGGCCGAATCCCGCGTTGGCTGAGTCGGTTGCGCAGAGTGGCTCAGGGGGTGTGCTCCGCGCGAACGCGTTGTCCGGGGTGATCCGACGGCGCCTTTGGCCGGTTTTTGGGTGGGTCGGACGCTGGGGGAGGCGGACAGCGAAATACTGTCATGTACGGATAGGCACCGGGCCCCCAAACGAACACCATGGGACCATCATATCGGTGTCCAATTGGAAATCACCCTGACAACTCAAGACAGCATGAACAACTTCTTCTCACAATCGAGGCGCCTCGCGTTTTCCGCTTTAGTGCTGAGTGCCTGTATGGGGTTCATCTCCAATACGGGTCGCGCGGCGCAGGATCCCGAGGGCTGCACAGCGAACAACCTGAACGTCAACATTGGTGTGACCGCGAACAACGTCACCAATGGCACGTTGGTCACGTGGTTCGTGACGGTTCAAAATCCTGACTTGCCCACGTCGTGCGCGGTGACGCTCGGAGGTGAGGGGCTTTACTTCATTTGCCCCGGACCGGACGGCACACCGACCGGCACCAGAACGACTCTGATCCCTGGGGGAACAACCCTGAGGCCCGGCTACGGCCTGCAGAGGTTCGAGATTGACTGTCTGGTCAATGTCTCGGGCACGACTGCGGAAGCCAAGGTGGCGGCTCCGGGCTCGGTGGTTCACAAGAATCCGCTGCAGGACGATCCGGCGAACGTGGACAAGACCATTTCGGTGAATGTCTATCGCCCCTGCCTGCAGCTGGACAGCGTCTGCAACAGCGCTGTGAATCCCCACGGAAACAGCGTGACGGTGACCTACTCCGGCACCCTGGTTAACTGCGGCAACATTGTTCTCCAGAACGTGCTCGTCTACGCCGATCGCCCCACGGCAGGCACGCTGGTTTTCGGCCCGCTCACGCTTGCCGCAGGGGCCAGAACCAACTTCACCGCATCCTATGTTCAGACCGAGAACCTGTGCGGGCCGTTTCCGACGGTGCTGACGGCTTCCGGGGTGGCGCCGCTCGACGTGCCGGCCGAGGTCAGTGCAACGGCGAGTTCGCAATGCACGATCACCTACCAGCCCGCGATTTTGGTGACGAAGAACTGCCCGGCCACGCCGGTGCAGCCGGGAGGCGTGCTCACCATCTCGGGCGTGGTGAGCAACGCGGGGAACATTACGCTCACCAATGTGACCGTGGTCAACAACAAGCCGGCCGCCAACACGCTGTTGCTCGGACCCATCACCCTGGGCGTGGGCCAGACCGCTGCCTACTCGGGCAGTTACCCCGTCGCGGAGGATTCCTGCCCGCCTTACGCGGACACCGTGCTGGCCCAGGGCTCGTCGATCTGCGACGGCACGAGGGTTTCCAACCAGGCAAGCGCCTCGTGCCCGGGGATCAATTTCCCCTCCCTGGTGGTCACCCGGGCTTGTCCGACCACACCGGTGCTTCCCGGCGGCCGGCTGACCTACACGGGCACCGTGACCAACACCGGCAACGTGACCCTGAACGATGTCAGGGTGCTCAGCGACAAGCCGTATGCGAATTACCGCATCTACGGCCCCGCCACCCTGGCGCCCGGCGCCGGCGCAACCTTTAGCGCCTACTACACCGTTCCGGCGGATGACTGCGGTCCCTACACCAACATCCTCGTCGCGTCGGGCCGCGACAAGTGTTTCTCCGTTTACGTCAGTAACACGGTCGTGGGCGTCTGCCCCGGCGCCGCAGCCCCCGCCATCCGAGTCGGCAAAGTCTGCCCCCCCTCGCCGGTCCAGCCCGGGAGCACGTTGAGCTACACCGGGTCGGTAACCAATGTCGGCAATGTGACCCTGACCAGCGTGACCGTCTACAACGGCGAGACGCGCGTCTACGGCCCGGCCACCTTGGCGCCCAACGCGAAAGCCAATTTCAGCGGCAGTTACACCGTGCCTCCGGATTCCTGCGGACCGTATGTGGACACGCTCTTCGCGCAGGGAACGAGCAGTTGCGGCGACCTGGTGACCGACAGCACCACCGTGGCATGCCCGGGCACCAACACCCCGGGGATCCGCGTGACCAAGACCTGCCCGCCCAACCCGGTGCCGCCCGGGGGGCTGCTTGAGTATTCGGGCACGGTGGCCAACAGCGGCAACATCACGCTCACCAACGTCACCGTCGTCAACACCATGCCCGCCCCCAACACCGTCGTCTTCGGCCCCGCCACCCTGGCCCCGGGCGCCG
>JAFGQR010000075.1 GCA_016935555.1 Verrucomicrobiota bacterium | reverse complement strand
GCGTTGAGCGTTGAGCGTTGAGCGTTGAGCGTTGAGCGTTGAGCGTTGAGCGTTGAGCGTTGAGCGTTGAGCGTTGAGCGTTCGGTGTTCGTCCGCCCCCATCTCCGCCCTTCGGCGTTGGACGTTGGGCGTTGGGCGTTGGGCGTTCGGCGTTCGGCGTTGGACGTTGGGCGTTGGGCGTTGGGCGTTCGGCGTTCGGCGTTGGACGTTGGACGTTGGGCGTTGGACGTTGGACGTTGGACGTTGGACGTTGGACGTTGGACGTTGGGCGTTCGGTGTTCGGTGTTCGGTGTTCGGTGTTCGTCAGGGACGCGGTGGAATGCGTCCCTCCAGGGCGGGGGCGTCGTTCAGGGGACGCGTCCCGTCTTGCGCCGGTCGTCGATGGGCGTGGCCGCTTCGATCTGGTTGTTCTCGAGTGTCAGCGGCCCAACCTGTTCCTCGATGCGGATGCCGACGGTTTGCTGGCGGGCTTCTGGCGCGCGGGTGTCGCGGATGAGGTTGTTGCGGAACACGAGGTCCAGGGTGGCGCCGCGGATGTGGATGCCGGTGCCGGAGCCGCCGGCGCCGTTGTTTTCGATCACATTGTTTTCGAGCCGATTCCGGTGGCCGGCCATGCCGAGGGGTTCATTGCGGAACAACACGCCGGCCTGGCGGTTGGATCGCACCTGGTTTTCGCGGAGCAGGTTGTCGCTGTCCTTGTGCCCGATCGAAATCCCAAACCGGCCGTTGTTTTCGAGGATGTTCTTCTCGAACAGCCCGTGCCGTACCCGCCAGCACAGAAACAACCCGTCCTCCCCATTGCGGCGGGCGACGCATTCCCGGACGACGGGCCGCTGGGAACCGCTGCCCGGATGGATGCCCAGCCCGGCGTTGTCCTCGCTCACGCAGCCGCGCATCACCACATCGTTGGATTGCTGGAAACTGAAGCCGTCCCCGGCATAGTTCCGCACCGTGCAGTTCTCGATGACGGTCCCAAAGCCCCGATACAGGAAGATGCCGGCGCCGCGGCAGCCGTTCAGGGAGACATTTTCATCCTTGTCCCCCTCGATGATGAGATCCTCCACGCGCGCGCCTTCGAGGTGGTAGCCGCTGACCACGGGGAACACGGTGGCCGCTTGCGCCTGATTTGCCACGAGACAGTCCGCGTTCAAGGGTCTGTCGAGGGAGAAGGTATGCAGGTTCCGGCCGCTCAGACGGGCGACGGTCGTGTGAAAACCGCCGGAGTTGTTATCCCACACGGCGACGCCGTCGCCGGGACGGAACCCGTCCGGGCGGACAAGCGTGATCTGTTCCTCACCGAAGTCGCCGTCAAGGGCGAGCGGCGAGACGGCGGCTCTGGCCTTCCGGAGGATGGTGCGGCCGCTCGCTCCCCGAACCGTCACGAATGGGCGCAGGTGCAGCGAATCGCGCATGAGGTATTCGCCTGGGCCGATGTCGACCGTGCCGCCGCCCAGGCCGGCGATGTAATCCACCGCAGCCTGGAGCGCACGATGGTCGGCCCCGACCAGATCCCCGCTCCGCAAGCCCACGGTGATGGTTGGGCGCTCCTTCATTGCGGAGTGCATGGCGCGGGGAAGTTGCCGCTCCGCGGCGGCAGGCGAAAAGTCGGGCGCATCGGCGGCAGCAGCGGCGCCTGCAAAAATCCACAGGAGAAGAAAAGGAGCGCAGCGAGGGGTCGTCATGTCCGGGAGCTTAACCCTCACCTTCCACCGGGCAACGGGAAAAGGAGCCGCAGCCTTGATGCGGACGCGCCATCCCGGCCGCGGCGCGAAGGGGGAAGCCCCGGGCAAGGGCCGCCCGTTCCGGCAGCGGCGGCACAAACCGGAGTCGCGCGTGGCTGAATGCCGCGCCCGGCGGCAGAGTCCAAGCGCTCATGGAACGCGCCATCAGCCATCACTCCGGACGGTTCAACTCCATCGCAACGACCGAAAGTGCGCCTGGCTTTCCGGCGGGGGGTTGGCGCGCGGCGACCGCCCGGCGCGTGCGCAGACTGCGAGATTTCCTGCGGTGTTGCCGGAAACATCTCCTCCGTTCGACGCTGTGCCCCGGCGGCGCGACCCGCGCCGCGGCGGCATTCGCGGCCGCGTGCCTGTTGGCGGGTGGCGTCGCCCGGGCGGCCGACGTTCCCACAGCCGCGGCCGCGCGGCGCGTCTGGGAGCCGGTGGGATTGTCCGGCGGCGGCGCGATGTTCACCCCCGCCATTTCCCCGGCTGATTCGAACCGGATGATGCTCAACTGCGACATGAGTGCGGCGTATTATTCCGAAGACGGCGGCCGCCGGTGGCGGATGATTCACCACGCACAGCTCCGCAGCGACATCCGGTGCCGTCCGGCCTTTCATCCCTCCGATCCGGACACGGTCTATGCGTCTTCGGGGGGGCGTCTCAAGATCAGCCGGGACGGGGCCAGGACGTTCGTGGCGATCGGCAACCTCAGAGAGTCCTTGGCCGGTGAACTCGCCATCCACCCGTCGAATCCGGACCTGCTGCTCGCCGGCACGCGTGGCGGGCATTGCTGCATTTCGAGGGACGCCGGGGCGACGTGGGATCGTTGCGAAGGCCCCCGCGGCCGTCTCATCGCCTTCCATTTCGATCGCACCCGAGACGGCCGCACCTTCGTTGCGGCCACCGACGCGGGCATCTGGCGATCCGACGACGCCGGCCGGACATGGGCCGCCAAGACGCGCGGTCTGCCCTGGGCCGAGGTGCAGGCCTTCGCCGGCGGCTCCGGGGCGGCGACCGGCCGGGTCGTGCTCTATTGCGCCGTGCGCAGCCGCGCCGAGAACGGCGCGTTCAAGGGCGGCATCTACCGCTCGCGCGACCGCGGGGAGAGTTGGCAATGGGCCATGGGCGCCGGGCTGAACCTGGAGACCAAAACCGCGGACCGATGGTCGCACGGGCCGGTCGCGCAATACGAGCACTTGCTGACCACCGACGCCAGGCCGGAAACGGTCTACGCGCTGAACACGAGCACGGGGTTCCATCCGCCCCACAGCGACACGGTGTATCGGAGCGCTGACGGCGGGGACACGTGGCGCGCCACCTATTTCCAAGACCCGCGCTTCAAGGACTACAACGTGGCGCCCGACTACGTCACCGCCTCGACCGGCCGTTCGTTCAAAGGCGGGGAGACGCCGTTCGGGGTGGCGATCTGCGCCACCGATCCGGACCGGGTGTTGCTGGTGCGCAACGAAGTGCACGTCACGCACGACGGCGGCAGCACGTGGTTTGCGGGCCACACCGCGCCCGCGCCGGGCGTGAAGCCCGGCCCGCGCACGGCCTGGGTCTGCAACGGGCTGGTGGTCACCACAACCTGGCATTACCATGTCGATCCCTTCGAATCCAACCGGCATTACATCGCGTACACGGACATCGGCCTGGCGCGCTCGCTGGACCGCGGGCGGACGTGGATCTGGTGGGATGAGCGCTCCTGGGCGCCCTGGCGCAACACCTGTTACGAATTGGCGTTCGATCCCCAAACGCCCGGCAAACTCTGGGGGGCCTTCTCCGACGTCCACGACATCCCCAACGACAACATCATCTCCGAACGACACGGCCACCAACGCCCCGGCGGCGTCTGCGTGTCGCGCGATTTCGGCGCCTCCTGGAAATCCGAGGCGAAGGGCCTTCCGTCCAAGCCGGTCACCTCGGTGGTGGTGGACCCTAAGAGCCCCCAAGGGGCGCGCACGCTCTACGCGGGCGTGTTCGACGCGGGCGTCTGCAAATCCACCGACGACGGCCGCAGCTGGACCCTGAAAAGCGCCGGCCTGGGCGACCCGAAAAACATGCGCGTCTCCCGCGTCAGCCTGCATCCCGACGGCACGCTGTTCGCCATGGTCTGCGCCAGGCGCCCGGCGCGCGGGCAGCCTCTGATGCGGGAAGGCGTGGGGCTGTACCGGTCCTGCGACGGGGCGGACCGCTGGGAGAAGATCAATGCGTCGCTGCCGTTGCTTTACCCGAAGGATTTCTCCGCCGACCCCCGCGACAGCCGGCGTCTGCTGCTGGGGGCCGCCGACGCCGGCCGCGGCGACGCGTCGGGGGGATTATACCTCACCGGGGACGGCGGCAGGACCTGGCGGCGCATCGGGCGACAGGGTCCGCAAACGTTCGGGGGCTATTTCCATCCGAGGCGCGAGGGTTGGATCTACATGACCCTCACCGAAGGCGCTCCCGGCGCGGGCCTGTGGCTGTCGCGGGATGGCGGGCAAACCTGGGAGGCCTTTGACGGGGTGCCGTTTTCGAACATCCAGCGCGTCGAGTTTGATCCGGCGGACGACGGCCTGATGTATGCGACCACGTTCGGCGGCAGCGTCTGGCGCGGGCCGGAGCGCCCGTGAGCACCCGAAGGAGTCGGCTGGAGGATTCTATTCGTAGCGGAGGGATTCGATGGGGTCGAGGCGGGCGGCTTTGAGGGCGGGGTAGGTGCCGAACACGATGCCGACGAGGGAACAGATGGCCAGGCCGATGGCGGCCCAGTCCAGCGGAACCACGGGTGGCACCTTGAGCAGCCAGGCGGCGGCGTTGCCGCCGGCAATTCCAAGCGCGATTCCCGCCAGGCCGCCGACCTCGCAAATCACCACGGCCTCCAGGATGAATTGCGTCAGGATGTTTCGTTTCTTCGCGCCGACGGCGCGGCGGATGCCGATCTCGCGGGTGCGTTCGGTGACGGACACCAGCATGATGTTCATGATGCCGATGCCGGCCGCCAGGAGGGCGATGGAACTGATCACGGTCGCTCCCACGCGGACCGCCAGGGTGACGGCGCGAAATTGCGCGACCAGCGAGTCGTTCGTGAACAGCTCGAAATCGTCGGGCTCGCCCGGGGGCACCTTGCGGATGGTGCGGAGGGCGCCGCGGGTTTGTTCCATGGTGTCCTCGAAGTGGCGGGCATTGCGGGCGCCGACGAGGATGGTCAGGGTGCGGTCGCGCAGGGCGAATTGGCCGAGGCCGACGCTGATGGGAATGGCGAGGAAGTTATCCTGGTCGCCGCCGAGGGTTTTGCCCCGGGGTTCGAGCACGCCGACAACGGTGTAGTGGATGCCCTGAAACCGGACCTTCTCGCCAAGGCCGGAGCCGAACGGGAACAGTTTCCGGTCGAGACTGTGTCCCAGCACGCACACGTGCCGCGCGCTGTCCACGTCCGACGGAAGAATCGCGCGTCCCCGGGCGACGCTCCAGTTCTTGGCGGCGAAGGCTTCCGGGGAAACGGCCAGCAAGGTCACCTCGGGATCCGTTTCCGCGAACCGGGACACCGCGGCATCCTGCCTTACCCGCTTCTCGACGGCGACAAACGCGGCGAGGGTGGCCTTTTCGCGGAGGGCGTTGGCCTGTTCGAACGTGAGGTTCTTCCGGCGCCAGATCTTTTCCCAGCCGTCGCGCCCGGCGATGTGGATGACCGGATGTTTCTGGAGGCTGAAGGTATGGGTGCCCAACTGGCTGAGTTCGCTTTCGATGTTGGTCTGCAGAACGCGGATGGCGGTCATGACGACGATGATGGAGAACACGCCGACGAGGACGCCGACGAGTGTGAGGGCGGAGCGGAGCTTGTGCGCGGCCAAGGCGCTCATCGCCATGAGGAAACTCTCGTGGACTTCGGCCCGCAGGACGGCAAGGAAGGGGCGTCTCATTCGGCTCGCAGGGCGTCGACGGGGTTGAGGCGTGCGGCGCGGTAGGCGGGCATGAATCCGGAGAGCAGGCCGGTGACGAGCGCCACGCCGAACCCGAGGGCGGCGACGTGGGGAGACATGGCGACGGGGAGGAAGCGCCGGACGCCGAGGGTGGCGAGCCAGGCGACAACCAGGCCCAGGAGCCCGCCCAGGACGCAAATCATTGCCGCCTCAATGAGGAACTGCAGCAGGATGGTGCGGCGTTTGGCGCCGATCGCCTTGCGAATCCCGATCTCGCGGGTGCGCTCGGCGACGGACACGAACATGATGTTCATGATGCCGATGCCTCCGACGAACAGCGACAGGCCGGTGATGAACAACCCGACCGAGGCAATGACGCGCGACACCTTGCGGAAGCTGGTGAGAATCATCTCCTGCTGGTTGATCGCAAAGTCGTCTTCGGCTCCCGGCGGCACATGACGCCGCTTGCGCAGGATGCCGCGCAGTTCCTCGCGGGCCTCGTCCATCTGCCGCGGGTCGCGCGCTTTGACCGTGAGCAGCAGGTAGGGCCGGCGCGAGAAGTCGGCGACGAAGCGGGTGATGGGGATGATGACCTGGGTGTCCATGTTTGCGAACAGAAACGGGCCGAACTTGTCGAGAACCCCGACAACTTCGTAGTTGAGCGCGCCGACTTTGATGCGACGGCCCACGGCCGGCTCGCGGGGGAAGAGCTTGTCGGCGATCTCCGATCCCAGGACGCAGACCGGCCGGGCGCCGGCGTTTTCGGCGCCGGTGAAGAAGCGGCCGTCGCGGACGGTGAGTTGGCGGACGGCGGGGCTGTATTCGGTGTTGCCGACGACCCAGGCGCTGCTGGCGCTGCGGTCGCGGTAGCTGACCGGCAGGGAGGTGGAGGCTTCGACGCTGACTGCCAGGGCGTGGCGGGACTCGCGGCGGATCGCGCGGGCGTCGGAAAGTTCCAGGTCGCGGCGGTTCTTGTATTTCCACCACTTGCCGTGGCTGTCCCACGGGAATTTCTCGATGAAAAACACATCGGAACCGAGCGCGGAAATGCTGCGTCGGAACGACTCGTTGAGGCCGTCGATGGCCGTGGCCATGAGGGACACGGTGAGGATGCCGATGACAATGCCCAGGGTGGTGAGGACGGAACGGAGCTTGTTGGCGCCCAGGGCGGCGCCGGAGATTTTGGCGCCTTCGCGCAGTTCAGAGGGCAGGTTCATGGCGTTCGTCGCCGGCAATCAAGCCATCCCGGATGCGCAGGATGCGGCGGGCTTGGCGGGCAATGTCCTCCTCGTGGGTGACGACGAGGAGTGTGTGGCCCTGCCGGGACAGCCGCGCAAACAACTCCATGATCTCGATGCCCGTCCGGGTGTCGAGATTGCCGGTCGGCTCGTCTGCCAACAGCAGCGACGGCTTGTTCACCAGGGCGCGCGCGACGGCGACGCGCTGGCGCTGGCCGCCGGACAGTTCGTTGGGCTTGTGCTGCACGCGGTCGGCCAGCCCCACCTCCGCGAGCGCCGCCAGGGCGATTTCGCGGCGCTCGGCGGCGGCGCGGCCGGCATACACCAGGGGCAGTTCCACGTTGTGAAGCGCGTTCGAGCGCGGCAGCAGGTTGAAGGTCTGAAACACAAACCCAATTTCCCGGTTTCGGATGTCCGCCAGCTGATTGTCGTCCATCTCGCTCACCCGGACGCCGTTCAGCTCGTAATCTCCCGACGAGGGCGAGTCCAGGCAGCCAATCAGATTCATCAGAGTCGACTTCCCGGAACCGCTCGGTCCCATGATGGCCACATACTCTCCACGAGCGATGTCCAGCGTCACATCCCGCAGGGCGTGCACGGTTTCGGCGCCCATGACGTAGCGCCGGGCCACGTGGCGAAGGCGGATCAGGTTCGCGGGCGCGGCGCCGTTCACGGTTTGCTGGCCGGGTCAGGCTCCTTTTCCGGCGCGCCGCGCCGGATGAGCGTGCCGTGCTCGAGTTGGCGGTTGATGGCCTTGTAGCCGCCGGACACGACCTCCTGGTCTTGAGCCGGGCCCTGGATGATTTCCACGTAGTGGTCGTCGCTGATGCCGCGTTTCACCTCGACCATGCGCACCCGGTCCCCCTCGGCCACAAAGACCACCTCGACGGGTTTGGGAGGCGCGTCTTTGGCCGGGGCGGCCCGGTTGGTGGAGGAGCCGGGCCCGGGATTGGGGTTGCCTCCCGCCGGGGCGGCGCCCTGCCGGGGCAGGCGCGTGGTGACGCTCTGGATGGGAACGGTGAGCACATGGGTGCGGTGGCGCGTTTCAATCTCGGCCGTGACGGACATGCCGGGGCGGAACTCGGCTTTTTCGCTGATGCGGATTTTGACTTCGAACTTGGTGGCTTCCTGGCTGGAGGTGTTGGCGGCGCCTTTGGCGGCGTTGGCGATTTCGGTCACCGTGCCGGTGAACCGGCGGTTGCGGAAGGCGTCGACGTCGAGGCGAGCGTGCTGGCCGATCGCGACGAGCACGATATCGATTTCGCCGATGTCCACGCGGGCCTCCATGTCATGGAGGTTGGCGAGGGTCATGATTTCGGTGCCGGCCATGAGGGCGGTGCCGACGACGCGTTCGCCTTTTTGGGAGCGGAGGCGGGTGACGGTGCCGTTCATGGGGGCGGCGATGGTGGTTTTGGCGAGGTCGTCTTGGGTGCGGGCGAGGGCGGCCTTGGCCTGTTCGGCCTGGTGGACGCTGCTTTGGTAGGAGGCCTCGGCGACTTCAAACGCGGTTTGTGCGGCGAGGTAGTCCGATTCGGATACGAGCCGGTTGTCGTAAAGCTGCTGGAAGCGGTCCAGTTCCACCTTGGCTTTGCGGCGGTTGGCGTCGGCAAGCGTCTGGCCGGCAAGGGCCGACTGGTGGCTGGCGGAGGCGGAGTTGACGCTGGCGACGTAATTGTCGCGCTTGATTTGCACCAGCACGTCGCCCTGCCGCACCTGCTGTCCTTCCACGACCGGCAGATCCACGATCTCGCCGCTCACCTCGGGGGCAATGACCACCTGCAGCACCGGCTGAATCCGCCCATTGGCCACCACCAGCTCGGTCAGATCCCGGCGCTGCACCGGCTCGGTCTGCACCGTGATCACGACGGTTCTCTTGCGCCATACCACGCCAAGCGCCACACCCGCCACCACCACGCCCGCCAGAACCCATCCCATCCACCGGCGCCGCCGTTTGCTGGTTCGATTCGCCATGACTCAATTTGACATGAGTAAAACAACAGGCTCGCGCCAGGTTGCAACCTTTTTTTCCTGGCGCATGCGCTCGAAGGTCGAACTTGCCAGGAACCGCCAAAGGCGGAAGGATTCCGCCGTGGTCCGGTGCTCAAGACGCGGCCGTTGTCGCGAGAACCTCTTCTGGTGATGCCCGCCGCCCCCGCATGGACGTCCCCGCCGGAGCCGGTGGTCCTGGCCGCATCCGAGGTGCACGTGTGGCGGTGCGATCTGGATGGGGCGCCCCGCGGCGAGGAGGAACTGGGGCGGACGCTGGGGGCGTCCGAACAACAGCGGGCAGGGCGCCTGGTGCGTGCGAGGGACCGGCGGCGGTGGATGGCTGCCCGGGGCTGGCTGCGGCGGATTCTGGCGCGGTATGTGGGGAAGTCGCCGGCGGCATTGGAGTTTGCGACCAACGCGTATGGCCGCCCGCACCTGGCCGGGGACGGTGCGGGAACGGTTCTGCGGTTCAATCAAACGCACTCGCGCGGCCTGAGTTTGATTGCGGTGGGATGCAGCCGCGACGTGGGGGTGGATGTGGAATTCATACGAACAGGGGTGGCCATGCTGGAGATTGCGACGCGGTTTTTTTCGCCGGTTGAGACGGCGCGATTGCGGGCGCTGGACGCGGGGGACCGGCTTCGGGCTTTTTTCGAGTGCTGGACCCGGAAGGAGGCGTTTGTGAAGGCCTGCGGGCGGGGGCTGGCGTATCCGCTGGACGCGTTCGAGGTTGCGTTTGGGCCGGGGGCGGCGCCGGAGGTGGTGCGTGTGGGTGCAGACCGCGACGCTTCGCGGCGGTGGCGGCTGGAAAACCTGGACCCACATCCGGACTTCGCGGGGGCGCTGGTGGCAGCGGGGCGGGACTGGCGGCTGCGGTGCTGGGACGCTGGTCAGTAGGGGGGAAAGCAGGGTTTGTCGGCAAACGCCGGGACGGGGCGCCGACAGGCGTGGGTGGTGTTGGCGGTTCAACTGTCCAGGCAGCAGCGCACGGCCCGGGCGAGGGTTTTGGCGTCGTAGGGTTTCTGGAGGAAGCGGATGCCTTCGAGATCGCTCAGGCCGCGGCCGGCGATTTCGACGCTGTAGCCGCTGGTGTAGATGATTTTGAGGTCGTTTTTTTGGGCTTTGAATTTTTCGGCGAGTTCCTGCCCGTTGAGGCCGGCGGGCATGACCATATCGGTGAGAAGGAGGGCGATGTCCTGGTGGTGTTGATGCCAGATGGCCAGGGCGTCGACGCCGACTGCGGCTTCGAGGACGCGGTAGCCGTAGTTTTGGAGGATGTTTTTGACGGTCCAACGCACGGGGGGTTCGTCTTCGACGACGAGGATGGTTTCGGTGCCGCCGCGGACCTCGGGTTCTTCGGAGGCGAGGTGATCGGAGACCTGGTCGTGCGGGGGGAGGAACACCTTGAAGGTGGAGCCGTGGCCGACCTGGCTTTGGACTTCGATCCAGCCCTGGTGGCGTTTGACGATGCCGTAGACGGTGGCCAGGCCCAAGCCGGAGCCGGCCTCGGACTCGCGGGCGGCGGGGAACGGTTCGAAGAGGCGGGAGAGGGTGGCGTTGTCCATGCCCTTGCCGGTGTCGATGAAACTGAGGCCGACGAAGCGGCCTTTGCGGGCATCCGGGTGTTGGTGGACGTAGACCTCGTTGATGTCCACCATGGCGGTGCTGATCACCAGTTGTCCGCCCTCGGGCATTGCCTCACGCGCGTTGACGGCCAGGTTCATCACCATCTGCTCGATCAACCCCGGGTCGGCGAAGATGGGCGTGAGTTGCGGCGAGAAGTTGAACTGGAAGGTGATGTCCTCGCCCAGCGCGCGGTAGAGCAGCGTGCTGGTGGCGGTCAGCAGGTCGTTGAGATTCAATCGCCGGGGCTGGATCACATTCTTCCGGCTGAAGGTGAGCAGTTGGCTGGTGAGCTTGCTGGCCCGCTCCGCCGCGCGCGACACCGCCTGCAGCGATTCCGCCATGTCCGGCCTGAGGTCGGGCATGGATCGGAGCAGGCCGGTGTGACCCTGGATCACCGTGAGCACATTGTTGAAATCGTGGGCCACGCCCGCGGCAAGCCGGCCGACGGACTCGAGCTTTTGGGCGTGGCGGAGCTGGGCTTCGAGGCTGAGCGGCTCGCTGATGTCGGTGACGTAGCAGTGGACGACCTGGTTCTGTTTGACGGGGAAGAACGACCACGAGAACGTCCGCCCGCCGATGGACGTTTCCATCCGCAGCTTGTTTTGGCCGGTGGTCAGACACATCTGGACGATGGAGACCGTTTCGCCGGGCAGCATGGCGCGGGGGTGGTTTTTGCCCAGGGAGCGAGCCATTTGCAGGGCCGCCTCGTTCGCGTAGGTCAACGAGCCGTCCCGGGCGAACTCGAGGACGGGGTTGGGGTTCATCTCGGCGAAGGCGGCCAGGGATTTGATGGTTTCCTCGACGCGCCGGCGTTCGGAGATGTCGTGGGCGACGAGTTGCACGGCGGGCTGCTCGTGATAGAGGAGGCCGATGGCGGCGATCTTGACGTCCATGGGTTTGCCGTCCAGCCGGACGAGTTTCTCGTGAAACACCACCACCTCCGCGTGCCCGCTGAGCGTGTCAAGCCGCTCCCGAACCGACATCCGGCTGTCCGGATGCACCAGCGACAGGGCCGGTTTGCCGGCCAGGTCCTGCGCCGAATTCGCTCCCAGCATCTCGACGCCCGGGTGGTTCACAAACGCGATCCGGTCGTCGCTGATGATGAACAACGGGTCCGGCGACAGTTCCGCCAGGTGCTGGTAGCGCTGCTCCAGGTCCTGCGCGCGCTGCCGCGCCTGGTTGCGCTCGTCCCGCAAACGCCGCGTCTCCACCGCGCGCTGAACGAGCATGGGCAGCCGGGCGAGCCGGGTTTTGGCCACGTAGTCGTAGGCCCCCTTGCGGAGACATTCCATCCCCAGCGCATCGTCCTGCAGCCGCGTCAGCAGCAGAAACGGGATGGGCTTTTCCATCTGGTGCAGCAGCTCCAGCAGTTCCAGCCCCGTGCAGCTCGGCAGCGTGTCGTCCACCAGCACCACCTGATACGACCGCGCCGCCAAACGCGCACAAAACTCGTGCGCCGTCTGCACCGTGTCCGCGTGCACTTGGAACCCGGCTCCCCTCAGTTCCGCCAGCGCGCGCTCCGCGTCCGCCGGTTCGTCCTCCACGAGCAGCACGTTCAACGGCTGGCGCGAGTATAGTTCCGTGTTCGCCTCAGTCATAGATTATCCGCTCTCGCTCATTCACCGCCCGTCCGCGGTCACCATCCCGTTCCCAAGCCGCCTCCTCTCCCCAGCCTCGCGTCTTCCGCCCGCCGCCGCAGACGCCCCGGACGTCTGCCTGGCTCGTCCTCGCCGCCGGCCGATGGTTCCTGTGCGCGCCACTTGAAATGTGTTTGACCGCATTGATGGCCAAAGCAGCCGCAATGTCACGAACAAAAAACCGGCGCGGCTTTGTAACTTCGAACTTCGGAGCGCCCCGCACGGCGTGGGGCCGGTCTGGCCAGCTTTGACTTGCGGCAGGTTGCGACGCCGCCTAGGGTACGGACCATGAAACGGCAGATCGTGGTTACCGGCCTGATGTTGGCGATGGCGGCGGCGCCTCGCGCGCAGGATTCCCTGACGGGTCTCGCGGAGAAGCAGCAGTGGGAGGAACGGTTCAAGACCATGAACGGCCGCCTCGAACGTCTGGAGGAGAGCATCCAGCTTTACCAGCAGCGCCTGAACAAGCTCGCCGCCGAAATCCACTCCCTGCGCGACGACGTGGCCCGCACCAGCCACAACAGCGTCAATCCCGCCACCCAAAAAAGCCTGGAACTGCTCGCCGACGCCATCAAAGAGGTGGACCGGAAACGCATCGCCGACGGCGAGAAAGTGCTTCAAGCACTGACCGACCTGCAGAAAGGCCTGCTCAACCGCCCGGCCCCCAGACGCGCTCCGAGCCCCGCCCCGTCCCGATCCGGAGGAGACCGCGACGGCTACGATTACACCGTGCAAGCCGGCGACAACGCGACCGTGATCGCGGCCAAACTCCAGAAAAACGGCATCAAGGTCACACCCCAGCAGATTATCGAAGCCAATCCGGGCGTCACCTGGACCCGCCTCCAGATCAACCAGAAACTGTTTATCCCGGCTCCCTGAGAGGCGAACGATTTTCCGAGTGGAGATTGAACCTTTTGCCGCGACGGACGCTCCATATATCAATGGGTGCATGTGCTGTCGACCCCGCGGGGGTGCGACGGTTCGACCTTCGATGTCGCCGGCGCCACGGATGGATGGAGGGTGTGGCATGCCCTGTGGTGAACCATGATTTATGCGTGAGATTGCCATTTATTCGGCCATTGGACTTTGGGGTGTGGTGCTGCTGTGTCTTTCCGTGGTGACGATACGCTACCGCATCACGGCCCGGTGGCTGGTGATTTCATGGATGGGCCTGCCGGTGCGATGGCTGCGCTTGACGAATATCGGGCAGATCACCGTTCAGCGGCGGTTCTGGGTGGAACGCTGGCACAATTCGCTGTCTCCAGGCAACCGTTACCTGCTGCTCGAGAAGAAGTTCGGCCTGCTGTGCCGGCACCTCGCCATCACCCCGCGCAACCACCTCATCTTCAAGGCCGAACTCGAAGCCGCCCGCCAGCACCGCCTCAACGCCATCGCCGCAGCCAGCCGCGACGCGCCCACGGAGATGCCCCGCACCTCCGCGCCCTCCCCCACTTCCCGCTGATCCGGCCCCGCCGCCGCCCAAAGAACCGGCCCGGGCCATGGGCATCCACCGCGTCGGCCAAGGCACGCCAGCCGCGTGCGGTCACGCGCTGAGAAGGCTCGGACGGCAGCCAGCCTTCTCGGAGGCCCGTGGCCAGGGCGAAGACGAACATGGCGGTGCAGGAGGTTTCGAGCCAACTGGAGGGCACATCCACGATTTGGCGCCACAGGCCGCGCGCATCCTGATGCCTGGCCAGCGCCTTCATCAGCCGCGTCCACGCCGCGGCCAGGTCACCCCGCCGCGGGTAACCCTTCGGCAACGCCAGGAGCGCCTCGGTCATCGACGCCGCAGCCCACCCATTGCCCCGGCCCCAGGCCGGACGCCCGCGCTCGGAGTGATGGAACAATCCGTCGGGCCGTTGGAGCACGTTGCAATGGATCAGTAGATGCGACAGGCAGCGCGCCGCATACCTCGGATCGCCGAGGTGGAGGAACGCCTTGGCCTGAAGCGTGCCCACGCCATACATGTGGTCCACATAATAAAGCGGCCCATCCATCACAGGCTGCGCCTCCATCAAGTCCGCCTCCCGCCTGGCGACAACCGCGTAGCGCGCATCGCGGGACACGCCGAGTTCCAACGGGATGATCCCAAACCACCGGTGCTCCAGCTTGCGGCCATTGGCATACCGGTCCGGAGCTTTCGCGCTGGAGAGGTAGTCCGCAAACGCGGATTCCACCCGCTCTTGCAAGGCACGGTTCCTGGTGGCCCTGGCAAACCGCAACACCCCGTAACCACAACACACCGTCGGGTATTCCACGTTGTCCAACTGGTTCCCCACAACGTGCTCCGCCACGCGTCCGCCCGCTTCCGCCGGGTCCGGCTCGAGCCGCCACCCGGCTCTGGAGACGCGGCAGGATGAGGCGCAGCCCGCGCAACAACTCAAGGCCGCCCACCTGCCGGCGGTTCTCAGGAAATGCCGGCGCGACCCAAATGCGTTTTGCGTGGCGTGATTCATGACAAGACGCCATGCCCACGTTCACGGCACCCCACCGGCGCGGGCGGTGGCTGTTGTCCCCAAAACGAACGAGGCGCACTTGATGCGGTTGAGGTCGTTGAACCCGCAATTCAATCCGACAGTTCCTAGAACGCGCCCCGCGGGGAGTTGGATCTGTTTTTCCAGGCCGCCTTCGGACTCGATGCCGGCACGGAACGCGCGCGGCTCGCCCAGCACGCCGTCGTCGCGCAGTGGCCGGCCCCAGAGGGCGAGGGTTTTGACATCCCATTCCGGCGCGATGCGGCCGCCAAAGCCGGTGGCCACATAACCGTCGGGCAGCGTGATCTTCGCCTCCAGATTAGCGTCGGGTTCCCAGCCGCCGCGCAGTTCTTCCGGCGCCCCAAGGGTGCCGTCGGCCTGGAGCGGACGGATCTGCAGCCACAGCGTCGTGAGGTTGTCTTCATGGGCGCGGGCGCCCAGCCCGGTGATCACGTAACCGGGCGGGGCCGTCAGTTCGGCTTCGACGCGGTTCTCCACATCGACCCGCCGGTCGGTAAGAACCCGCGTCGGCGCCGCGTCCGGATACGGGGCGGGGTCGTTCAGGGCGGCCGGGCTGGCGCCAAGATCGAACACGCGGACATGGTCCACGTACGCGCTGGCCCGCTCGCCGTTGCGCCAGCGGAAGAAGCCCAGCCCGATCGTGGCGTGCTTGCCTTGCGCCGTGAACCGATGTTGAAACCGCGGCCATGAGCTCTCGGTCCAATACCACTGGCTGGCGTTCGGCCCGGTCAGGTCCGTGGCGCCCCGGGGGTCAGCCGCCAACCGCACCCGGGCATCGCCTCGCGGGCCGTTGGCCACCGAGGTGTGGATCCGGGCGGAAAGCACGTAGGTGTGTCCGGGCCGGGTGGGCACGGATTGTGTCAACCAGGATTCCTCGAAGACCTGCTCGCGACGCTTCGCGGGCCCATGCGACCAGCCGGCCATCCTCTTGCCGAACCGCGGCGAGATTCCGTGCTCGGCGGTCGCGGCATAAATCACGTTGGACCGCGAGACGCTCCACCCCGCCAAGCCCTCTTCGAAATCCCCATTCGTCACCGGGACCTCCTCCGAATACCGCAGAGGCCCGTAGTCCGGGCTTTTCAGCGGGGGCGGCGGCGCAATCGGCACGAAACAGGCCGGATGCTCCCTGTAAAAGGGCGGGATGATCGGGTGGGGTCCCTGGGGGATCTGCAGCCGGTAAAGCGGCGTTCGCCAGACAAGACCGCCCCGGCCCGCCGCGCTCAGGCGAAAGTCGTATTCATGGCCCGGCCACAGCTTCGGAATGGTTAGGCGCTCGATGCCCGGTTCCAGGTTGAAAATCTCCACGTCCGGCGAGCGAAGCCGTTTGATTTCAACCCGGACCGGGCACGGCCGGCTGACTTTCCAGGTCAGCTCCATGATGCGATTGGTCACGGGGAACGCGGCTTTCAAGTTGTGAATGGCCGCCAGGCCTTCGGGGATCGGTTCGCCATACACGAGGGGCGTCGAGTCGAGAACCGCGGGGGGCATGCCGGCCAGGGCCGCGGGCATTGGCATCTTGGGGTTCACCCAGCCCGCCAGGCCGGCCCGGTAGCGTTGGCCCGGCACAACCGGCAGCTCATCCGGCGCGAACAGGAAATGGGCGGTGTGCGGGCCGTGGGTCGGGCCGCAGCTCAGGCACCGCTTCGGCCCCGCCAGCCGGCGCGGCGGTTCCTCGGTCGTCCACACGCTCAGAACCATGTCCCCGCACGCCATCGGCACCGGCGACGCCGTGACGGTGATCAACCGCACATTGGGCGTGCGCGGCACGAACACGAAGCCGGCGTCATGGCGCACTGTGCCCAGCGGATCGGCGTTCTCAATCAGCGCCCGCGACACGTCGGCGGGTTCCTCGATGATCCATGCGCCCAAGTCGGACTCGGGGCGCGGCATCTGGTCCACGTACAACAGGCCGTCGTCGTAGCAGTCGCCGGTGGCGTGGAGGAATGGCGACCAGCATTGGCCGTCCTGGCGCCATAGCCGGAGGCCGTACGTGCGGCCCGCCTGCAACGGCGCTTCCCCAGGCAGCCATGTGACATGCCCCCACTCCATCGAATGCCCCGACGAAAACGCCTTGGCCGCCCCAACTTGCCGCCCGCCGGGTCCGCCCTCGATCAGGGCCGCCCGGAACAGGCCGCGTTCGGACGGCACCAGAAGCGTCACGCTCACCAACTCCCGGCCTGCGGCCACGAACGTCTGCACAAACTCCCTGCCCCGCAGCCCCCACACGATGGCGACGGGCTCATAAACGTGATCCACCAGGATGTCCCCCACGTTGACGCCGGACGGATCGATCGGCACCCCCGCGGCCCAGCGCGGGAAAAACGCATATTGCTCCGCAAAGGTGTAACTGGTGCGCCCAACACAATGCGGGTATTCGGTGAACCCGCTGTCCGCCATGCCGGTTTGACCCGTGGTTGCCGCACCGTCCGCGCCGCAAAGGGTGCGGGTCTTGGGCAGCAGGGGCCCGTTGCTCCTGGCGCCAAGGATCCGATAAAAAAGCCGGACGCCTTGAGGTGCTTCCGCCGCAGACCCGCGCATGCCCGCCACGCCGCAGCCCAACACGACGCCCGCCAGAAGAGAATGCATTGCGTTCATGATCTACCCGGGCATTCAAGCGCATCGCGACCACGGAGGAAAGCCGCATCAGGGATGAAATGGAGAACGCCTTTTTTGCCGGGTCCGGCGCTTGCGTCAGGAACGCCCTGCAAAAGCGGAACGCATTCCCCAGCCCCCCGGCCTCTCCTGCCTTTGCGCTCGTGCGCGCGACCCTCGCCCGCTATCCTGCCCCCATGAACGCCATGCTCTTCACCGTCTGCGCCGCACTCGCCTATACGCTGCCTCTCCAGGCAAGCGATCGCCCCAGCCGGCCCGCGGCCACGGCCGCCCCCCTCCTCCAGATGGCCGGCACGACTCACGATGAATTGGAGCGGCTGCGGCTGCTGCGCGAGCTGGAGACGCGCAAGGACCTGGACGCCGCGCTTCGTGCCGACCTGGCCAGACTGCTGCCCGTCGTGGACGATTGGGCCAACGGCAAATCGCGGCCCGTCGTCGACCACAGCCGCGCCGCGGAAAACGGTTACCTGTGCCGCTTCTTCACGGGCCGGGTCCGACCCGCGGGCGACGCGCCGTCGTTTCCGCCGGAGCTTTCTCCCGGCTCACCGCTCCGGCCCATCTGGGCATTCTACCGCGGGCGCATGTTGATCTGGCAGGTCATCCAAAGCGGCCCCCTGTTGCGGGTCAAGGAGCGTCGCGACAGGTATTTCGGCGAGGCCCGCCAGTTGCTGCAGGAAACCCGCGCCGCCTTCCCGGAGAACCGCGTCGTGCGCATGTACCTGGGCGAACCCATCCCGTGGCCGACACCCGCCCCTCACGATCCCGCAGCGCCCGGCTGGGCCAACCTCCAACGCGAAGGCTTGGAGAAACTCGCCGACATCATCCACTGGTGGATCGCCGAACGCCAGCTCCCTGACGGCCAATTCGGCGGCGGCTGGGGCGACGATGTGGAGATGTGGCGCTGGTGGGTCCCCGTGATGATCGCGTTCGACGACCCGGTGGTGACCGCCGCCCAGGAACGCATCTCGAGCGGCATTTTCCTCCAACCCCACCTGCGCGGCGGATTCACCTCCCGGGTCACCGACGCCGAGCACGCCAACGAGGACACCACGGATACCATCCTGCCGATGTTGCTCCTGCGGCCCGACGATCCGGTCTGGAAACAACGCGCCCTGCGCCTGGCCGAACTGATGCGCGAGCGCTGGACCGGCCGGAACCAACGGGGCTTCCTCCAGTTCAAGTCCATCTACTTCAGCGTCGACAAGGTCGACACCAGCCCCGCACGCGCCTTCGACACCGTCTATCACCCCTCCGTCATCCAACCCACCCTCCTCTGCTGGCAGCGCACCGGCGACCCCACCCTCACCACCCTGTTCCGACCGTGGCTCCAAACCTGGATCGATGCAGCCGCCCGCGCCGAGAACGGCAAGCCCGCCGGCGTGCTGCCGTCGGCGATTCGCTGGCCCGACGGGGGCATTGCCAAAGCCGGGCAGCCCTGGTGGGAACCGTTCCCCCTCGGGCACAACGACGCGCTCTACAACTGGCCCGGAGCGGCCCGCCTGATGACCTCCACGCTGCTGCTCGCCTTCCATATGACCCGGGAAGAGCCATTCCTCGAACCCATCCGCTCCATGGCCGCCTTCCGGTTCAAACACGTCAAATCCGCCGAAACCCAGCCCGGCTCCGAAGCCTGGTGCGCCAGGCGAATGTCGGGATTCCTCGCCGACACGCTCGCCAAATACCGTTTGCTGACCGGCGATACCCAATACGACGCGCTGCTCCGCGCCGATGCCTCCGGCTACGTGCGCTACCGCCTGACCCGCGATCCCGCACCGCTCAACGCCGCCCTCCGCCGCAACGCCGAAGCCTTCCGCTCCAATTGGGAAGCCTACACCGTCGAGATGCGATGGACGGACCGCGTCATGGCCTTCACACGCAACTTCCTCAATTACCTGCCCGAGCCCGCCCCGCCCCCGCCTTCGCCGGAAATCCTCTATGCCAGCGCCACGGGCGATCCGGGCAACCCGCTCGTGTTTCCACTCAACGCCGTGCGCTGGCGAACCCCGCCGCGCAACATCGCCGCGCTCGTCACCGACTCCAGCCAGAAGACGTTTGCCGCCGAACTGTTTCACTTCGGCGCCCAGCCGCGCGACCTGCAAGCCGACCTGTTCCTGCTCGCCCCCGGCGATTACGACATGACCCTCACGGCACCCGGCGCGGACAGCCCGGGTCCGCTCCAGCGGCGGGTTGTTCATGTTCGCGGCCCCCACACTCGCGTCGCCCTCCAATTGCCGCCCCGCCGGTTGTGCGCCATGAAGATGGTCGCGCGGTAGTTCTCACGGATCAACGCATCAAAACCTGTCTGGTAAGCCTCGTGTCCTTTGGGCGGAACGCGCCGCCGGATCCGGCCGGCCCGCCATGCCGGCGCGTCCGCGCCTGATCGGGCCGCTCTTCTTCGGGCTGGCTTTCGAGCGCCTGCACCGCTCATGATCATCGCATGAACCTGCTCCGAGTTCGACTGCACACCGCTCAACACCGCCGACACGCGCGATCCGAAAAAGGTCCGGGCCAAGTGCCAGGCCTTCCTTGCCGAGACCGGCGCCGCCCCGTTTTTCCTCATGCTGAATTTCTTCGACCCGCACGACCCGCATCTTCAGGACGTCAACGGCAGTCCCAGGACGAAAGTCGCCCCCGATCAGGGCAGGGTGTTTGCCTTCATCGGCACGAACTCGCCCGCGTTGCGGCGGCGGGTGGCCGAGTTCACCACCTGCGTCAACCGCGTGGACGAAGGGGTGGGGATGCTGTTGGAGGCGCTTCGCGAGCGCGGGCGGCACACCAACACGCTGATCGTCCTGCTGGGCGACAACGGCCCCCCCCCTGGCGCGCGCCAAGGTCACGTCGTTCGAGGCGGGCGTCCATGTGCCGTTCATCGCCTGGTGGCCGGAATTCGTCAGACCCGGCATCAGCGACGCCCTGGTGTGCTCGATCGACCTCATGCCCACCTTCCTCGAACTGGCCGACACCGCCCCACCCCCCACGCCCCCCCTGCAACCCGCCCACGCCTCGAACGGTCTGAACGCGCGACTCGCCGGTATGAAACCCTCGCTCTCCTGTTGCTTCAAACACCCATGGACCACCGCTGCCACCGCCCTGGCGCTGGTCGTCTGCTGCGGATTCTCCCCCGATCCACCCGCCGCGTCGAAGCCGGCGTCGGCCTCGAAACCGCCACCGCCGGCCGCGTTGCCCCCGGGGCACGTCCGCGGCGACGTGATCAGTTATTCCCATGTCCCCATTCGCACCTACACGCCCAAAGCCGGCTTGGGGATTCTGCCGTACCTGATGGAGTATTACTTGATGAAATGGTCGGGCGACCAGCCGCTCGCGGCCTATCACGCCGAGAACCTCCGCCGGATCGACATCGCCAGCCGGTGGTCCACGGCCATCATGCTCTACGCGCGCAAGGACGAGTGGCACGACGAGTTGATCCGGCTCATGATCCGGGCGTTTCACCACCGCCAACTGCTGGTGATCCGCTGTTACCACGAAACCAAAACGCCGCCCGACGGGCAGTATCTGAATTGCCGGCACATCCTGGATACCCTCTGGGCAAACCGCGACCGGGAATTGGTGAGTCCCGAAGGCCAGCGCGCCACCGGCCGGCAACTCATCAACAACATCCTGGCCTTCAAGCTCGGCGACGAGGGCGAATGCGGCTTGGCAACCGCCGGTCTGCAGCGGGTTTACGACGATTACAACCGGCAGATCCGACTGCGGCGCCTGGACGGCGAACAGCCGTTCCGCCACATCAAAGGCTGGTACAACATGCTCGGTTACGCCGCCCTGAACTATGACGGCTGCTACGCCGCCAGCCGGGCGGACATCGACCAGCATCACCGCGTCAAACTTCCCCCAAACACCCAGGCCATCGGCGTCGATGTCTACCATTACTGGTTCCACCCCTCCAGCCCCTTCGACCCCGCCAACCTCGCCATCCCACGCGCCAGGGTCCGCGCCCATTCCGATGAATGGCAGCGCATCCGAACCCGCTACTATCCCGAGGGCCTGCGGGTCGGCGTCTGCACCAACAGCCACGACCCGAAAACGTGGACGCCGGCCTGTTGGAACGACACCCATGCCCTCATGAGCGCCATCGACCTGGCCGGCGCGCGCGACGCGGAGATGTGGTATATCGGGTGCTGCGGCCAACTGGGCCCTTCCAAGGGCGGCGGCTCCACCTACACCACCCCCGTCGAAACCATGCAAGCCTACTATGACCACCTCAAGGCCGGCCCCTGGACCGCGCTGGCCTGGTGGGTCTTTGGCTCGGATCGCACCTGCCACGGCGGACTCGAGTATTACGACAAAACCCTCCAGCACTACACCCCCCAGCATCCCGAAGGTGAAGCCTATTCCCCCGCCATGCTCGATTACTGGCACAACGCGTATGTCGACGCCAAAATGCGCATGTTCAACGACGTCGTTGACCGCCAGTTCAACAACCTGAACGCCTCACCACCGCCGCCGTAAACCATCCAGGCCGCCCGCCCAACAACCGCCTCGGACCCTTTCACCGCGGAGGAAACTGACAAGAGCCGAGCACACTACCGAGACGCGGCGGCCCTTGCCCGCGCGAACCGGTAGCTGAACTGGTGGCGCCAGGATTGTGCCGTGTCGCCCAGAGTCACCACCAACGGATAGGCGCCCCGGGCCACATCGCCCGCCTCAACGGTGCCCTCAAACCGGCACCAGAACGGCCCGGGCCGGAGGCGGCACTCGATGGCCCGGCCCGCATAGGTCAGCGCAAACCGCCGGATGGTGTGGGAAGGATCGAAAAAGGCGCCCCGGATCGTGTTCCCCCGAACCAAGGTGTCCTTGTATCGCGGGTAGTCGACCGTGACCGCGTGGGGTTCGCCCGTGGCGCGGTAAAACGTGTCGATGCCCGACGGGGTCACGTGCACAAGACGATACCCGGGCGCGCGGTCCTTGTCGTCGAACACCTCGGCAATCGAAGCCGCACTCAGCCCGGGCACACCCGCCCAAAGCTGCCCGCCGTCATGGTGGTCGTGCCCGAAAAAGATTTGGGTGACCGGGAACCTGGTCAGGACGTTGGTCAACGCCGCGCTGCCGGCCGGATGATGCACAAACAGGAAAATGCGCCGGCCGGGCTCGACGGATGCCAAGTCCTCCGCCAGCCAACGGGCGGACGATTCGGGGACGCCCCACTCCCACCGGTTGCTGACGAACCGGTTGTAATCGACTCCTGCGAAATGAATGTCCGCATAGTCGAACGACCAGCGCAACGGCCCCACATGCCGGCTATACAGCCCATACCCATACTCCGCGCTGTTCGTATCCCAACCCTTCTTGGCGCGCACGCCGGCAATGTCGTGGTTGCCGGGCAAGCCAAACCAGGGCACGGGCAACTGCGCGGCCTGGCGTTCGAAAAAGGTGAATTCCGCCCGCGCCAGGGCCTGGGTATGCGAGTCGGCCAAATCGGCCATGTCGCCGGTCAAAATGCAGAAACGGACGATCTCACGCAGGGCCTCCAAGTCTTCGCGAAAGCGGATCAAGCGTTCCTCGCCTGCGCGGGGAGCATGGGGATCGGTGCCATGAACAAACACAAACGAGCGCGGCTGCGGCTCGGCGCGCAAGCCGAAGGTGACCTCGCAGGCCGGTTCTCCCGAACCGCACCGCACGAACCACGGTGTCGTCGGCCAGTGGTCGCTGGGAAACCTCACCGACACCGTGGGCACACCTCCCGCGCACAACACCGGGTCCACCCCCAGCTCGAGCACAAACGAGCCCTCAGACGACGTCCGCGCAAACGTCACGCCGTCCGTGACGGCGATTCCCCCCATGCCGGCTTCGCCGGGATCGCGCCGGCCGTTGGCGTTGGTGTCTTTGAAGACGGTGCCGCGAATCACGTCGCCGCCCTGGGCACTCAAGATCCCGAAGCAAAGGGCACATAGCCATTGAGTTGCGCACGATAATGTGGGCGGTTTTCGCCAGTTCATAACGGCAGGCTACCGCTTCGCCCCCCACCCGTCCACACCCAAACGCACCCTCAGGAAGGTTCTTCCACCCGCTGCCCCAGCGCGCGCTGAATCGCGGCCAGCAGTTCCTCGGGAGGACTGCCTTTGCGTACCACCTCCAGAACACCCGCGGCCTTCGCCCGCGCCTCAAGCGCAGGGGAATCGTCCCCCGTGTAAACCACCACCGGGAGGGTCAGGTCCGGCCAGTTTCGCTTCAGCACCAGGAGGAACGCAAACCCGTCGGTAAGCCCCCCGAAGGGATCGGCGTCCAGCAGGGTCAAATCCAGCACAATCAGGTCGAACGCGTCGGTGCGAATCGCGTGCAGAGCCTCAGGAACCGTGGCGGCTTCGAACACCCGGTAACCCGCCGATTGCAGATAGGATGAAACCATCTTCCGCACGACGCGGTCGTCTTCGGCCACCAGGATGTGAGCATTCATAGCAGTGCCGCTCTCCAAATGGTTCATCGACAGAATTTTCCGCGCCTGAAGCGCCTTTGTATACTGCGGTCGCCGCGCGGATGGTCCCAGGCCGCATCCCACGCGTCAACCCGCCCCTCGAAAAACACCCCCGGGCGCGTCTCCACCCCCCCCTCCGCAAATCCCGGGTAATGGCAACCGTTCAAGCACCGACCGCCGGCATGGGGGTGGCCGGGATGGCCGCGATTCCAGAGGCGTTTATCTTTGGGCATGCGATATTTGACCGCGTTGTTTTGTGTGGTTTTGGGCCTGGGGACCATGGTTCCAGCGCGCGCCATCGATCCTGATTACGCCATGCGCATCGCCGATGCCATCTACAAGGCCGAAGGCGGCAAAGCCGCAAAGGTGCCCTTCGGCATCCTCTCCGTGCGAGTCCGGGACCGACAGAAGGCTCTGCGTGTGTGCTTGAACACCATCCGCAACAACTGGCAGCGCTGGAAGGCCGCTGGCCAGCCCGGCCATTTTATCGACTTCCTCGGCAATCGCTATTGTCCGCCCTCCGTGGACCCGGTCGGCAACCGCAACTGGCGACGGAACGTGAAGTTGATTCTGGCCAAGAACGACGGACTTAAGAGGCCGGCCGCAAAGACGTCTTGACGTCAAAGCACCTGCTCCCGCCGCCACGGCGGAGATGGGTGCTCGCCAGGCAACGGCCGGGCAGTTTCTTTGAATGGTTTCTGCCCGACCGCTGTCGAACACAGCGGAACTTCCAACCATCGCCGCCTGATCCCATGAAAACGAGAAACTTGCTCATTTGCGGGCTGTCCACACTCGTCTGCACCCTCGGTGCCCCGCCAACCGCACAGGCCGGATGCACAACCATCGACTTCGAAGACCAAGCGGTCGGCTCCGTAGTGACCACCGACTACCCGGGAGTGACATTCTCCGTGCTGCCCCAGACGTGCGGCGGCAGCCCCATCCTTTACATGCGCATCGCAAATCCGGCCGGCAACGGCACCTCCTCAGGCACGCGTTGCCTCAGAATCCCCACCGGTTGCCCGGACTTCAGCGATGATTACCTGCGGATGGTCTTCGCCGCTCCCCAGAGCAAAGTCACCTTCACCCTCGGCGATTACACGGGCACTTACCATATTCGCTATTACACCAACACCACCGGATCCACCGGCAAAATCGGCGAATTCGACCCTGAAGATCCCCGCGACGCCAAGCTGGACACCGACGGCGACGGCGCCAGCAATCTCGAGGAATACCTCGCCGGGACGGATCCGCGCGACAAGGAATCGGTGCTCCGGATCACGGACATCACCACGAACACGGATGGCACGCTGGTGACTTGGACCACCGTCGGCAGCCACCATTATCTCCTGCAGAACGGCACCAACCTCACCAGCGGCATCGACACCGACGTCAGCCCGCTCATCAGCGTGCCGCCCGGCGGCACCGGCACCACCAACTACCTCCACACCGACGGCACCGCCGCGCCCGCAAGCTTCTACCGCGTGCGCGAGGTCCCGTGACGTGCAGTTTCTCAGGCTCGGGCGTGGATCGCGAAGCGGCTGCAAATTGATCTTCCCCTGTGCGGGGCATACACTGCGGATGCACGCATGGAGTAGGCGTTCTTGAGGGGATTTGTGGGAGAGGTTGTATCCTCACGCCGGGTCCACTGGGCCTCGAGGAAACAACGGCGGTTTCGCTTGCAAGGCGTTGACAGACCGCGACAATTCCCCGCGGCATGAATCGAATATCCCATGCGGGCACGCGACAATCCTGGACGTTTCGGCGCGTGGCGCGCAGGTCAGGTTTATGGCTGGCCCCCTTGACCAGGAGGTCGGCCTGCAAGAGGACGCCAGCCTGATCCGCACACCACCAACTCGGTTTCCACGGCACCCAAACCGTGAAGCTGTTCCACTGTGCTCTTTGGGCGCGGCTTGGAGGCCTTGGCTCGGACCGCGTCACCCGTAGAGCAGACAATCGAGATTGCACAACCATGAGAACGATTCGCTTTCACCTGCTCCTGAGTTCGGCCGCGATTCTGGCCGCGCTGGACGCCCGCGCGGCATCGGCCCGCGTCGAACATCCCTTCATGCTCTGGACGCGCGAGGAGGCGGCGGGCATTCGCCGGCGCATCGAGACCGAGCCGTGGGCCAGGGCGCGCTACCAGGCCATGCTCAAGGACAAGGAGGCGTGCGCCACCTTCCGCAGTCTGTTCCGCTTCCTCGTCATGGGTGATGCATCGGCTGTCGAAGGCGAGAAGAAGTATCTGGTGAGCCTCGTCGGGAACGATCCGCGCAAGTTCAAAGGCGACACCGGTGGCGGCCGGCACTACGACCAGTACCTGAGCGTGCTGCGCTACGACGCGCTTTACGACCGGCTGTCGGAGGCGGAGCGGCGCGGATTGGAAGACACGTTTCGGGATTTCATCAAGCACCACTGCGAGGAGGAGACGCTGACGTTCACGCGCACGAGCTGGTTGCCGAACATGCAATGGCCGCGGCCCATGACCGCGCATCTCATGGCGGTGGCGTTGCGCGACGAGAAGTTGATCCGCCAATGCTTCAGCTCGAAGGGCGGCTGGAAATACTACTTTGACGACTACCTCGCCGACGGCCAGTTCTACGGCGAGGAGTTCGGCAAACAGTATTCGATGATCGGCGAGATGTTGCTCTGGTGCCGCGGCGTCGAGCGGCTCGGGCTGAATGAACTTGGCTACGGCTACACCGGCAAAGGCGGCGCCACGATGCGGCGTTACGTCGAGAGCGTGGTGCACATCGGCTGGCCGCGCACGGAGATTCCCGGCGGGCTGCCGCACTACCCGCAGGTCACGATGGGCGACGCGCGCGGCTCCAGTCTCGCGGGCGCGCCGCCCTACGCATTCCAGAAGTCCGTCGTGGACGGTTTCCTCCCCGGCGGCCGCGGCGGGAACCGCCGTTGGATCGCCGCGAACATGAACGGCCGCGACCACAAGAATGCCAAAGTGGACAAAATGCTCGCGCCGCACTGGTTCGAGCTGGCGCATGCAAAGTGGCCTGACGGGCACTTTGACTATTTTCTGGCGCAGATGCGCAAGCCGGGCGAGTCGGCCTACACTCCGTCCTTGTTCTGGGGCCTGGCGCCGATTGAGTCAAAGAACGTCACGTCTCCGCCGGCGCCCAGCTACGCCGCGCGTGAGCGCGGCTTTGCCTTCCTGCGCGCCGAGCAATCGCCGGCCTACTGGGAATCACCCGCGCCCGCCGTCGCCTTCCAGTTCGGCACTTACTACGTCCACTACGCGCACGACGCCTTCTCGCTGCTGGGCTTTCACGCCTTTAACCGTCCGATTTATCTCAACCGCCAAATCTCGAACGGCTACGGCGGGGGCTGTCCCTGGACCGACAGCGCACGCGGGCACTGCGGCGTGATGGTGGACAACCTGCACTACGAGTTGAACGGCGCCGGCCCGAAGCGCCTGCCAGCCGCGCCAGCAGCGAAACAGGACGCGGCGCAGGCGCGCGACCATCCGCACTGGCCCAACCCCATCGGCGAAGTGCCGACGCGCAGCGGGTTCGATTCCTTGGTGAAGTTCGTGGCTGCGCGCGCCAGGCCGCTCGATGGCACCGTCACGCTCGACAATCGCCAACCCCTGGCCGGCCGCACGCTCAGTCTCGAGTTGCGGCGCGAGGAGAAGGACGTCTGGCCCGGCGTGGACATGGAACGGGCGCTGTTTCTCACCCGCGAATATCTCTTCGACGTGATACGCCTGGCGAGCGACCGGCCGCGCCAATATGACTGGCACGTTCATGCCCTCGGCCAGTTCGTTCCTACCGACCTGTGGAAGCCCGCTGAACTCGGCTTGGACCAGCTTTACGCCACGTCCAATCGCGCCATTGCGCGCCTGTTCGCCGATCCCGTCGAGGCCGATCGTTATGCGCTGAAAGGCGTCCGCAAACTGGACGCGGGCGGCGAGGCTTGGACGGCCACCATCCGGCAGGACTGCGCGCTGCCGGACGTGAGTGGCAGCGTGCTGGGTCGCGCCTGGTACGACCGGCAGGTCGGCGTCCGCGTTCACATGCTCGATGCTCCGGGCACAACCGTCTTCGCCGGCCGTTCGCCCGAAAGCCGTTGCGCGCCGGGCAAGGAAGCCAGCAAGGGCGACAAATCGAACCTGCCCAACGAAGTCGGCGGCACCACGCTCCTCGTGCGCCGCGCGACACCCGCCACGGTGTTTGCCGCCGTCCACGAACCGTTTGAGAAGAACGCACCCCTCCTCGAATCCGTGACGCGCCTCGCCCAGACGAAGGAGGGCGTCGCCGTGGCCGTGCGCGGCCGTGCCGGCTCCGGCGTCAACGACCGTCTGCTCTACAGCTTCTGGGATGCGCACGGCGCGCCCGTCACGCTCGAAGGCGACGGCGAGCGTTTCACCTTTGTGGACCGGGCCTTTGTGCGCATCAGCGCCGACAGGGTGGAGGCGAGCGGCGACCTGCGCGGCATGAGACTGAACGTGGCCGGGACTCCCCGGTTGATCGTCAATGACCGCGAGCGGGCCAGCACGGTTCGCGGCGGCGTCTTGACGTCAGAATGAACATGGCGATGCAGAGGCCGTGTTCGTTCCGTCCGCCCGTGGTCATGCTCTCCAGGTTCCCGGCGGGGATGAGACTGCGGAAGGTCTCGCTCGCTGGCGGTGCCCACCTGGTCGTGCCCGTTCCGCAGATTGTCCTGATACTCCGCGTAGCTGCTGGGCCGCGGCACGTTCCAATACATCGGCAAGCGCATTCCCCTCAAGCGCGCTGGCGGCGGTGGCGTCATCGGTCACCGCCGGACGGCCCACTCCCTCAGCACGCGAAGCAAGGCCTTCGTCACGCCGGCGGGCTTGGACCTCGCGGCCGGGCGCAGGGTGAGGGCCATCTGCATCGCCAATGGCACTCGCTTCCTGGAAGGCACGGTGACCTCTTTTGCGGGATCGAACCTGGTCCTATCCGCTCCGTCTGGCCGTCTGGCCCAATATGCCTATGAACACCCACTTCACCCGACGCCAACTCCTCAAACTCCTCACCGCCGCCGGACTGGGGACGCCCTTCGCCACCCGGCTGGTCGCCGATGAGGGGGATCCCAACGCGCCCCGCACGGTCAAGCCGGAGAACATCGTCGTCCCCAATACGCCGCGCGACCGTTACCCCGCGCGGCTCGTGGCCGGGAAGGTCGTCCAACCCGAACGCCCGCTGGCCGTCATGCATCAGGCCGATGTGCTGGTGGTCGGCGGCGGACCGGCTGGGTTCGCGGCCGCAGTGAGCGCCGCCCGCGCCGGAGCGAAGACCGCCCTGGTCGAGCGCTATGGCTATCTGGGCGGCCTCTGGACGGGCGGCCTCGTGCTGCTCGTCTACCCCACCCACGCCACCGAGAATGGCCTCTTGACCAAGGTGGTCCGCGGCGTCGGCGACGAACTCCTCGGGCGCATCGCCAGGTTCCCCGACGGCGCCACGAACTTCACCGCCGGCAAGCCGGATCCGACCACCGACCCCGAGATCACGAAGCTCGTCATGGACGCGATGATTCAGGAGGCGGGCGTGAGGATGTTATTCCACTGCTGGGTGGCCGACGTGGTCCTTGAGAACAACACCGTGCGGGGCGTGGTGCTCGAGAGCAAGGCCGGCCGACAGGCCGTCCTGGCGAAGGTGGTCGTGGATGCCTCGGGCGACGGCGACGTGTTTGCGGCGGCCGGGGCGGAGCACGAGCAACGCCTGCACGCCGTGGGTCTGGTCCATCGATTGGGCAATGTGGACCGCGCCGACCTCGCCAAGCTGCAGGCGGCCGGCTTCAGGAACCTGGGCAGTGTCGAACCGCTACGCAGCGTGAAATGGGTGAACCTGCGCGGACCGAGCACCGACGGCCTGGACATCGCCGAACTGAGCCGGCTGGAGGTGGAACATCGGCGCAGCATCTGGAAACGAATCGAGAAGCTCCGCCAAACCGCGGGAGGCGAGAAGCTGTTTCTGATCCAAACCGCGCCCCAAATCGGCGTGCGCATCACCCGCCTGCTGGCCGGCATGCGCAAAATGACCGACAAGGAGGCGCGCTCCGGAAACAAGTATCCTGACACGATCGCGATTGGCGGCACCTACGGCGGCGGGCGCGGCAAGACCGGGTTCGCCATTCCCTATGGCGCCATGGTGCCGAAGAAGCTCGACCAACTCGTCGCCGCGGGACGCTGCCTGGACGTGGACAGTCCGATGGTCGAGGACATGCGACTCATCGCCACCTGCCTGTTGACTGGCCATGCGGCGGGCGCGGCGGCGGCGCTGGCGGTGAAGGACCGGTGTCGTCCGAGGGACGTGGACATCCCGAAGCTCCAGGCGCTGCTGCGCAGTCAGGGGGCCTACCTTGGATAGACAACCCCTGTCGCCCTCGTGACGCCGACGCCGTCAGGCCGACCAAGAGGCTCCGGACGACACCGGCTGCGTCAGGCCGGTCGTGGGCTGGCGCTGGGGGCTGCGGTGGCGCTCGCCTGGCCGGGCCGCACGGCATCATGGACCTCGGTCATTCTGCCCGCCTTGAGCCCCTTCATCGCGCTGACCTCGGTCGTCAGTCTCCGCCATGTGCCCGTGCTGGTGTTGCTGGCGCTGCCGGTGGGCGTGATGGTGACCCTCTATCGCCGCTGGTTCTGCCATTACGCTTGCCCGGTGGGGTTGCTTCTGGAAACGCTGGACCGATTCCCGCGTCCTGCGAGTTTGCTCCGCCGCCGCGGTCGACATGAGAGGCCCGACGTTGGCAGCGGGCTGAAGCCGTGTCCTGCTACTGCGGACGAAGTGGCGCGAGACCCACGCGCTGCAACGACGGGCCATGCAGAGGGACTGCGGCGCCGGCTGAGATGGCCGGCGTTGGGTCCGTGGTTGGCGCTGCTGACATGCGGCGGCGCAGTGGTGGGCTATCCGTTGTTCCTCTGGCTCGATCCGCTGGCGATCTTCAACGGTTTCCTAAACTCCTGGCGCGAACCGGTCACGCTGGTCACCCTCCTGACCGGCCTGGGTCTGCCGGTGCTCCTGCTGCTCGACCTGGCGGCGCCGCGCCTTTGGTGCAACCGCATCTGCCCGCTCGGGGCGACGCAGGATTTCCTGGCCTGGCCGCAACGCCGACTTCAACGACCCCGGCGCTGCGCGGATCCGAACTCCGTCCCCCCACCGATCCAAGCGTACCCGGGTCGACGCTGGTTCCTCGCCGTCTGTGCCGGCGCGGCGGCCGCCATGGCCCTGAGGACCGTCCGTGCCGACAGTGGGCCCTTGCTGCGGCCCCCAGGTTCGTTGGATGATTGGCAATTCACCGGCGTCTGCCTGCGCTGCGGCAATTGCGCCCAGGTCTGCCCGTCGAGGATCATCCAGCCTGATTTCGGCGACGGCGGACTGCCAGGCCTGCTGGCGCCGCGGTTGCGTTTTGACCGCGACTATTGCCGCGAGGATTGCCATCGCTGCAACGAGGTCTGCCCCAGCGGCGCGATCGCGCGACTGTCGCTGGCCGACAAACGCCGGCGCGTCCTCGGCCGGGCCCGGGTGGACTTGACTGTTTGCCTCCTGGCGCAAGGCCGCGAATGCACGGCCTGCATCCAAAAGTGCCCCTACCACGCGATTGCGATGAAGAGCACCGACGGCGGCTTTTCGAATGAACCGCAGGTGCTCCTCGACCGCTGCATCGGGTGCGGCGCCTGCGAGGCAGTCTGTCCCACGCGGCCGGAGCGGGCGATTCGTGTCCACGCGGGCGTCGGATAGCGTACTGCTCGGACCGTGGGAGGGAACCCAGTTCCAACGGGCGCTGCAAGATGGTTGATCTCGGCCTCAGCACAGACCAAGAATGGGCCGCGTTCGGGAACACGTCGATGACACCGCCGCGTTGCAGGCCGCGATGGATGCCGCAGCAACTCGGCATCAAGGAGCCGGGCCATTCGACTGCGCCGATTCGCGTCACGCCCGTGGGCGGACCAGTAGCCGTCGCCGGCACAAACCGGCTGCGCATGCAATGCGACGGCCTCGCGCCAGCGAGCCAAGGCGGTGTGCCAGGACGACGGCCCCCGCGCACGCCGAATTATGCACGCCGAATTATGGTTGGAAGGCAAGTCCTTTTGCTGTATCGAGTGAGACCGATAACCGCTTTGCGGCGGACTATGACCCCATGAACCAATACCTCTTCACGCTCCTCTTGGGAACGCTGGTCGGCGCCGGTTGCGTCATCCCGGCCGGCGCCTTTGCAGCGGAACAACGCCGCCCCAACGTGCTCTTCATTCTCACGGACGACCAAGGCTGGGGGGACGCGCGCTTTGCCGGGCATCCGTACGCCAGGACGCCGCACCTGGACCGTCTGGCCAGCCAGTCCACGTGGATTCACCAGTTCTATGTCGCCGCCACGGTCTGTTCGCCCAGCCGCTGCGCCTTTCTCACGTCCCACTATCCGGCGCGCCACCAGATTCACGGGCATTTTGCCGATCACGCGACGAACGAGAAGCGCCACATGCCCGACTGGCTGGATCCGAAAACGCCCACCATCGCGTCCCTGCTGAAGCAGGCCGGTTACGCGACGGCTCATATCGGCAAGTGGCATCTCGGCAACGGAACCCATGCGCCGACGCCGGAGGCTTATGGCTTTGAGTTCGTGCGTCACACGACCGGCAACAAATCCCACTGGCAGGAAAACACCAAGGATCCGTACTTTCGCGCCAAGTCCACCGCGTTGTTCGTGGACGAGGCCATTGGTTTCATCAAGGCGAACAGAAACCGGCCCTTCTACGCGAACGTATGGACGCTTTTGCCCCATGCGCCCCTTCGGCCGACGCCGGAGCAACTCGCGGCCTATGCGTCACTCGTGCCGCGCACCAACGAGGCGGCGTTCGGCCGCTGGATGCGAGACTACTTGGGGGCGGCCAGGGATCTGACCCACCAGATGCGCACCTTCTGCGCATCCCTCACCGATCTCGACACCCAGGTCGGGCGCTTGCTGCAGGTGCTCGATGAACTCAGGCTGGCGGACCACACCCTCGTCTTCTTCTCCAGCGACAACGGGGCCGAGGATTACCGCATCGGCAACGCCGCCAACGCCGGCGTCGGCAGCACCGGCCCCCTGCGCGCCCGCAAGCGCAGCATGTACGAAGGCGGCATCCGCACCTTCGGACTCGTCCGCTGGCCGGGCCGTGTTCCCGCAGGTCGCGTGGACGAGACGAGCGTGATGGGCGGGGTGGACTGGCTGCCGACCATCTGCAAACTCGCCGGCGTCACCGTCCCGGACAGCGTGCGGCCCGACGGCGAGGACGTCAGCGACATCTGGTTGGGCCGGTCGCGCCCGCGCCGGCAGCCGCTGCATTGGGAATGGTTGTTTCGCGTCTGGGGAGAGGACTATAGCCCGCCCGCGCTCGCCATCCGCGACGGTCCCTGGAAACTGTTTGTTCACCATGACGGCACCGGCGCCGAGCTTTACCACATCCCTCGGGACAGCGCCGAGCAGGACAACGTGGCGGACGCGAATTCCGAGCGGGTCCGGGAACTCACGGCTAAGGCGCTGACCTGGCACAAGTCCCTGCCACCGAATCCGGCACGAGAGGCGGTCGCCGCCAGCCGAAAGCCTTTCGACGCACCACGCGGAGCGGCTAAAAGCGCAGCCCAAGCGCCCGCCCAACCCGCGCGGAACCGGGCGGCCATCTTCAAGAGCAAGGACGCCAACCGCGACGGCTCGCTGAGCCTCGAGGAGTATTTGAAGAACTTCCCCGATCCCGTCGAAGGCCGACGCCGATTCCCCACGTTCGACGCCAACCAGGATGGCGTGCTCAGCAAGGCGGAATTTGTCAGCATGGGCAAAATGACGGACAAGACAAACTGATCAGCCCGCATTTCTCTACCCGCCCTGTGGGAAATGCAGGTTAGCTTCTGCCCCATCTCTTCGGGCTGCCACATCCCATGCAAATGAAGCCGGATTCGATTATCAACGACTTGCGCGGCTATTCTCGGCGTAACCGGTCACGCCAATACCCTGTCGCTTGCGTTGCGCAGGACGGTCAGACCGGCGGCGGCGCCACGGTGCTGGAGAGTCATGTTCCCGCGAGCGGCCGACTGAAGTGACATCTCCGTGGCCTTGGAATCGAACAGGGCGAAACCGTCGTGGTGCTTGCTGGTGATGACGATGTATTTCATGCCGGCGTCCTTGGCGATGCGGACCCATTCGTCGGCGCTGTATTTGACCGGATTGAACCGGGTGGCGAACGGGCGGTATTCGGCCACGGGGATTTTGCCGTTGAACATGATCCACTCGCCAATGCCGCCGATGCGTTTGTCCTTGTAGGTGCCGGCGGGCACGGCATAGACGCCCCAGTGGATGAACATGCCGAAGCGCGCTTCCCGCCACCACTGCATGCGGGCGTCGCGTTGCGCTTTCGTTTCGTCAGCGTAAGGATCAGCCGATGCCGGGCGAGCGCTTGGCGCATGCATCATGAGGCTGCAAGCGGTTAATACGATCCAGAGACTCGGGATGCGTTTCATAGCTGGGAAGAGAGTTTCAATGTGTTGGAGGCAAGGACAAGCGGATTGTCTTCATTTTATCAACTGTCGCCTGCATAAGTGTTTGATAAACAATCAGAAGCGACGAATGTTAGCATTCAGGAGTCGCCTTGCGCGGGGATTAGGGCCTCGTTTTTGGGCTGTAAGCCGTTCGGGCAGGATCCCAGGCGTGTTTGCCGGGCTGTGCGCCGGACTGGTCTGAGGCAGGAGGCGCCCTTGGGTGTAGAGCCGAAGCTTGCGCAGCAACTCGAAGGGGGTGACGGCGATGGGAACCGCAAGAGGTTTTGCGAGCGCGGGCGGGTCTGGATTCTGCCTGATGAGATAGGGGCACCGCCACGTCCATGCTTGAAGGATTGGACTTGGTTTGTCAGCCTGCATCCATGAAGCAACAGAATAATTCCGTTTCCCGGCGGGCGTTTATCCAGGTGGCGGCATCCGGCGGAATGGTCGCGGGAGCGGTCCGCGCCCTGTCCCAAGGCTCTTCGGCAGCGGTTTCAGCGCGACGCAAGCCGGACCAGAAAAGCGTTGCGCAGCTCCGGTGCCCGCCGCTTGACAGGGTCCGGATTGGTTTTATCGGAGTCGGCGGGCGCGGGTCGAGTCTGCTGGGCAACCTGCTTGAGATTGAAAACGTCGAGATCAAGGCGGTTTGCGATCTCGTACCCGAGCGGGTGCAGCGAGCTCAGCGGCGGGTAGTGGCCCGCGAACAGCCGGAGCCAGTCGGTTACGCGGATGGCGAGCGGAACTATGAGAACCTCTGCCGGCGCGACGATGTGGATGTCGTTTACATTGCGACGCCGTGGGACTGCCATGTGCCGATGGCGGTGTGCGCAATGAAGCACGGCAAGCACGCCGCCATCGAAGTCCCGGCTGCCATGACCCTGGCGGAGTGCTGGGAGCTGGTGGACACAGCGGAACAGACGCAGCGCCACTGCATGATGCTGGAGAACTGCTGCTACGGCGAAATCGAGATGCTCGTGCTCACCCTGGTCCGGCAAGGCGTGCTGGGCGACCTGACGCACGGCGAGTGTGGTTACCTGCATGAGTTTGCCGGGCTCCCGCCCGCGACCCATAAGCCCGAGGATTGGCGCTGGCGGTTCCTGGGCAAACTGAATGGGAATCTTTATCCGACGCACGGGCTCGGACCGGTCGCGCAGTACCTGGGCATCCACCGCGGCGACAAGTTCGAGTTCCTGGTCTCGATGAGCTCGCGGGAACGGGCCATCAGCCGGCGGTGCGCCGCGCTGCCCGCCGACGATTTGCGGCGCCAGGCGACGTATGCCTGCGGCGATATCAACACGTCCCTGATCAAAACCGCCCTGGGGCGGACAATTATGGTCCAGTATTCCACGGTCCAGCCGCGTCCATACAGCCGCATCAACTTGATCTGCGGCACCGGCGGCACGTTCTGCGACTATCCACCGCGCCTCCATCTGGCGGGCCAGACGGGCGACTGGGAAACAGACCTGACCAAGTATCACGAGCAGTATGGGCACCCGCTCTGGAAAGCGCTGCGGGCGCGGGCGACCAAATCGGGTGGCCACGGCGGCATGGATTACGTGATGAACTGGCGGTTTATCCAATGCCTGCGCGAAGGGCTCGCGCTGGACATGAGCGTGTATGACGCGGCGGCGTGGAGCAGCGTGGTCCCCCTCAGCATCGCGTCGGTGGCTCAAGGGAGCCAACCGGTAACGGTGCCCGATTTCACTCGCGGCGAGTGGAGAGGATAATCAAGTCGCCCCCATAAGGATCATCACTGCGAACCGAAGAGCCTCGATTGGCATGGTCGCCGCCATTCTCTGCCACGGCGACCAGGACCCTTTGGTACCGCATCATCAAAGTCCATGTCCAGCGAATCGATGAAAGTGAGCCTCGTGATTCCGCGGTCGCGGGGTGACTAAGGCGTCTACGGTTCCCAGCCGAACTCGATGACATTGGGGGCGGAGCGGATCCAGTTGGGATGAAAGGATTGGTTGATGCCTTCAGCGGCACTGCGTCCCATGGCCAACTCGAGATCCGGGGTGCGGGTTTGATGGTTGATGCGGCAACTGATATGCTTGGATCCGGGCGGACCCGGCGCCGACTTCGGCCACGACGGTGACACGCTTTTCGTGAAACGATTTGAGTTCAGCGGAGATTTCGCTCCAGGGTTCGCGGAAGCGTTGGGAGCCGGTGGGGGCAATTGTCATTATTTTGGATCGGAACCCCATGGGACCAATATCTTGCCTGTAGGCCCATTCGGGATTCCGTCGCGCGACTGAGGCTGCCAAAGTTGCCCCTGCTGATTACAACCCAGCTCAGGTGGAGGCTGGCTTGCGGGCCACGAAGGCCGCCGCGCGCTGATTGCCTTCGCCGACTTCGGCGCGGCTCATGGTCAGGGTCAGGCGCTGGCAGGCCGTGAGCGATCCGTTGTAGCCCTGGGCGGCCGCCAGGTGCAGCCACTTGTAGGCTTCGATCCGGGATTCCCCAGCATCGAGGCGGAGCGGGTCCAGGCTGGCACGGTGACAGCGCACGCCCAGATAGTGTTGGCCGCCCGCATCCCCCCCTTCGGCAGCCCTGCGCAACCAGGCCGCCGCGGCGGCGTCGTCCGCCAGCATGCCGTGGCCGCGCGCGAACATGATGCCGAGGTTGAACTGGGCCAGGACATGATCCTGGTCGGCCGCCTGGCGATACCACCGGGCCGCCTGGGCGAAATCGGGCGTCTCGCCCCCGGCGCTGCTGTAGTAGAGGCCCAGATTGAATTGGGCGTTCGCGTCACCCTGGTGGGCGGTGGCATGGAGTGCGACCAGCGGGGACTCTTCAGGGGCGGCTGAGGGTTTCCGATGAAAGAGGTAGTCCATGGCCTTGGCCATCGACGACCGGCCTGGACGCACCGGCGACAATGGCCGCTCTTGCTCCGGCAGCATCCGCGCCACCACGTCGGCAGCCCCATACGAATCGCAGCCGGGCTTGAGGAACGACGCGATCTGCGCGAGGTCATCGCCGGCGGTGACCAGGGGCAGCTCCCGCCGGCCATCCGATCGAACCTGTCCAATGCCCATCGCCGCCGGAAGCCCGTTGCAGATGCACTTGCGCCCCCGGATTTGGCCGGGTTCACCCCCCTTGCGCACATAAGCCTCGACTGGTTCCGCAGGACATCGATAGCCGACCGTCCCATCCGATCGGCGGTAGAGCTGGCGCAAATAGCCCAAGTCGCACACGCGCCGGCGCTCCCGATAAGCCGCCTCCTCGGACAAGGTGCCCTCCAGTTCCAGCACCTTGAATGGAAAGCCCGTCGGCGAGGCGAGCGGATCGGTGAACACTCTGGCCCGGTGGGCACGGCTCAGGGCCAGCGCGCGGCGCTTCAGATCCGGAGCAATGCCGGATTCCTCGCAGAAGGCGAACGCCGTCCCAATTTGCACCCCGGTCGCGCCGAGGCGGAGCGCTTCCCTGAGCTTGTTCGGGCTGGCGTACGAGCCGGCCAGCCAGAACGGCAGCCCCAATTCGCGGATCTTGTCGAGGTCAACGATGTCGCGCGGGCCGTAGGCGGGTTCACCTCGGGCATTGAACGCAGGCGTGCCCCGGGGGGGCGCATTGTGACCGCCGGCCGTCGGGCCTTCGACGATGAAGCCGTCGACGCGTCCGCTTGATTTTCTGGCCAGGGTGGTGGCCAGGGCGGCCGACGCGATGATGCCGAGAAAGTGCGGGCGCTTCAACGGCGGTGGAGCGCCGCCGCAAAACGTGCGCGGATCGAAGCGGGCGTAAACCGGCTGATCGGGCAAAGCGCCTGCCACATTCAGACGCAGCTCGACAGGCAAGCCTTCCGCCAACCGATCCATCACACCCGGAATGGCGCGCGGGATGCCGGCGCCCATCAGGACGCAATCCACCCCGGCCAGCATCGCCCCAAACAGCGAGGGCAACGTGGGCAGTTGGATCTTTTCCAGATAATTAATGCCCACCCGGCCGGCATGACCCTCGCGGGCGAGAAACACTTCAACGAAATTGGCCGCCACCGTCAGTTCCACCAGCGCCGGACGCGCCTCCAGCGTGTACATCGGCACCGGCTTGAACGGCGGCAACCGGCCGCCCGCGATCCAATAGTCGGCCAGGATGCGCTTGGCCATGTCGGGAAACGGGAAATGCCCGAGGGCGCGGCGCAGTTCGCCCCCGGGATCGCCCAACTGCAGACGTCGGGCCAGGACGAGGGCCAGGGCCGTGCCCGAGACCACCCCCAATTGGCCGAGATGTGAGACCGCGCGCGCCAGGACCCAGTTCGAAACCCCCACGCCCATCCCGCCCTGGATGATTTTCGGGTGTGTCATCGCAGACAATGGAGTCAGCCAAGGTTTGGCAGAAGATGATGCAAAATGACGGGCCCGCGACCCATGCGCCCCCCCGAACTTCCAGCCCCCACTGCGGCCAGATTCTCGCGGGTTCCGCCGGTTGCGCGGGCAACGCGTTGGATGCCCAGCTTAATAGCGCCGACCACCGCCGCCGTTGCCGCCGCGACCGCCACCGCCGCCAGCCCGCTCCTCACGGGGGCGCGCTTCGTTGACGGTCAGGGCGCGGCCCTTCCAATCCTTGCCGTTCAAGCCTTCGATGGCCGCCTGCGCGCCTTCCGTCGTGGCCATGGTGATAAATCCGAAGCCGCGGGCGCGGCCGCTGACGCGGTCTTGCATGAGGTTGACCTCGGTGACCGGGCCGTATTGGCTGAACAGGTCCTGGAGATCATTCTCAAGGGCGTCGAACGACAAGTTCCCCACGTAGAGTTTCGTGTTCATGATGTGCTTTCCGCTTTAGACTAAAACTGCTCCTTGCAGGCTGTTCCCGACGGTCGGGTCTCAAAATCATCATTGAAACACGTTCAACTGAAGATCTACCAGGTCTGAAAGACGAGTGTCTAACTGGCGGCCACCCTACGGGCCATGGTGGCAAATGCAATTTATTTCTTCATTTATTTGGGCCGGCGCCCGTGGCCAGCCGCCTCAACCGTCCTTCAGATCTCCCAACCCTGGCGGCAATCGCGGCGCAAGGCGGCGTCGGCCGGCGCATGGTTCACCACCTGGCACGACTGGGAATCGAATTCGAGCGCCTCCGCAAACTGGGTCGCCACGTTGCCCAGCAAACACATCTCGGCCAGCGCACCGCTGCAGTTGAAGCTGGATATGGCCTCGGGCCCCCCTTTGCACGCGTTGGCCCATTTCTTCTCGTGCCGGCGAGCACGGGCGGCGCGAAGAAATGCCGTGGATTCAACAGCCGGAACACGTCGCCCGGCTTGAGCAGACGTGACACGTCCACGGCCACCGTTGCTTTTCGTTCCCAGTTGAAGATGGCCAGGTTGGCTCGGCGGGGATCGTACTTGTTGGGGCGCAGGACGATCTTCGTCCCGCTTGGGCGCGCCTTGTTTCTCGGGAGGATCATGTTGTGCTCGTTCACCACCCGACTGAATCGGTTGATGCTCAGGCCAGCGTTTACGAGCAGGTTGCCCCGCACTTCGCAATCCTCGTTGGTGGGCGCGCTGTACCCCAGTTGCACGGGCACGCCGTAGAAGCAGTTCGTCAGCACGCGGATGCCGCGGCTGGGCTTGCCGCCGCCGAGAAGAAAGGTGTGGGCATCGTAGGCGATATTGCCCTCGACAAGGTAGTTGTTCACGTCGGCGCGGCTGGAGCCATAGGCATGCAGCGTATAGCCATAACCGCCCATGAAGATGCAGTCGGAGATGGTTTTGACGCCTTCGTTGTTCTGCGTGTAGATCGCATGGCCGTGGCCACGGTCGGTGCCCGCCCATCCGTTGTCGTAGATGATGCAACCGTGCATTTCACTGGCCTGCGAGGCGGTCCACCAGCTCACCCCCTGCGAGTTGTCGTGGAGGACCAGGTTGATGAACTTGCAGCTCCTGCCGCCATAAACATTGAGCCCGCCCCAGGGACGTTTCACGTTTGCGTAAGTCGGATCGGGCGCAACCGGCGACGGGGGACGCGGCTCGGACACGAGGATTTCCAGATCCCAAATCCACAGATGTGTGGACGGCGGCTGCACGTTCAGGCCGCCGTCAATGGTGACCCGCTGGCCTTGCCAGGCCCGCACATGGACCGGTGCGCCCTCGCGTCCGGCAAGTTTCACGCTGTAGCCCATGCCGCCGATTTTGGGAGCGCATTTGTAGTGGCCGTGGTGTATCCAGAGGGTGTCATTGGGCAGGACCTTCTGGCTGCCATCGAGCGCCGAACCGATGTCCCAAGGCGCACCTGGCGTGCCTAATCCGTCCTGCGAACCATTCACGGCGATATGCCGGTCTGTGGCGAGGGCGGGTTGCGCCCACCAAGCCAACGAGAGGAGACAGGCGGACACAGCCTGGAACAAACACGGCTTGAGAGGCATCGGCATGGCCGACGATGCTCGGCTTCACGGCATGCGGTCAAACTCGAAACGCTGAGTGAGGGCTAGACCGTGGCCAAGGTGTCCAGGTGATTGTGTGGTTGTGGTTGACCGTCGAACAACCTGGTGCACGGGGAGATCCTGATCGAGGGCGGCGAAGCAGACCTGCGCACCAACCTCACCGGCCGGTTGGACAACTATTGCGTGGATCCGACTTCGGGCAACCTGGCGCTCACCCCCGCAGCGACCCGAGCCATCGATCAGGGCGTGCCTCTGCCGGACGTCACGGAAGACATCCGCCGGCGACCGCGCACGCAGCGCCCGGATCTCGGGGCGTGGGAATTCGAAACCGGCGATCCTTCGGCTGCCGGAGCTGCGCCGGCGACGTCGCTTGGGAACGAAAGCAGGAATGGGAGCCGAAGGATGGCACCTGTTCACACACACGCGGGGCGTGGACCGAATGCACGCGCGCTTCTACGTGAAGTTCCGTGCCATCGAGGCACGAACCGGTTGGGCCGCCGACGGCGCCAGCCTTGACGGCGCGGTGCTGAACAACGTCAAAATCCTGTTCGCGAGGCCGGCACGGACCGCGCCAGGAACATGACCAACGAATTCGGGCAGCGCGCCTTCCATTTTCCCGGCTGTCATGTCTGGAGCCGTTATCAGGCTCACATCGCGCTGTTCAGCCCCATCCACTTTGACACGCCCGCCCAAAGCATTCCGCCGTCGGAATGGAGCCGCGCAGCCAAGGCGGCGCTCGACCAGTTCGGTCCTCCGCCCTTTGGCACCCTGGTCGGTAACAACGCCAATCCGTCTTCGTTGTGCAACTGGGGACACGTGAACCGGGCGCCGTGGCTCGGCTTCCACCCTCTCCTCGTTGAGGGGAGAGGGAGACAGCCACGCCACGGGTTGGCGGTTCTTGGTGAATCCGTGCCAATCCCGACGCTTGAGATTGCCATTCTCATCGTAGCCGTAATACCAGCCATTGAAATCCACACGGGCGACCAGAGACGCGACGCGGGCCGGACAGTCGAGGCTGAGTCTGAATCCTTCGCTGCCTGAGAGCGGTTGGGCCTTCACGGTGGCAGTCAACCCCGCGAGCTCCAGCTTCGCCAAGTCCGGATGCCCGTTCGTCAGAGCCACGCGAATCGCGCGAACCACGACTTCCGGATCGTTCTTGGCCAGTCGTTCGCTGCGCAGCGCGGGCAGCGCGAGAAAGTTCGCGTTGAACTCACGCAGAGCTACTGCGGCCTCTACCGCAAGTCCAGAACAAGTCCAAATCTCCTATCGTGCCCGGAAAGCGCGGCACGTAAGCCTTCGGGTAAGACGACGCTACCAGGGTCTGATCCAAAGATCTCCCCACCGATTCAAGGCCGCGTAAGGGCCTCCGGTCGGGGCGATCGCCCAACCTTCGGCCTTGCCGCCCGCAAATCGCGTGCGCCCCACCTGGATGCCCCACGGATACGATTCCGACGGGCCGATCTCGCCAAAGTCCTTCGTGGGAATCATGACCTCAACGGTCCACCGATCGTCCGCTTTCTTGACCGCCGCTTTCGTCCCGGGATTCCACAGGATTGGAAGAGTGGCGCGCTCGACGATCGCCGCGTCAGTGGATTCATCCCAGATGGCACTATTGGCGTTGACGACGACCTTGAAGTACGAACGCTGCGGCGTATTGATGTAAACCTCCACCACGTCGTCCTGGAAAATGCTCGCCTCATCGTTCGCCCGGCAGTTCGCCTTCAGCTCGCTCATCCGGCTTTCCGGACAGTCCACGGCCACGATCAGCGCCGATTTATCCCGGGTCATGCAGATCGCCGCGTGGGTCTCGACGTCCTTCGGTGCCGCCTCGCCCGTCTTGTTGTGGCGCAGGGGCGTCCAGCCGTACTGGTACTTGCTCACGTCGCCGTCTATGCCCTGCCACGAAAGCGCCACCGGATACGCTCGGATCAGCGGACCGGTGCGCGCCAGGTTGGGAAACAGTCCCTTGAGCGACAGCATCTCAGCTTCCATTCGCGCGATGCGGCGAGCATAGGCGGTATCCTTGCCGGCCTTGGCGCGCGCCCGAGCAAGCGTCGCGAAGAAACGGTCCACGTCGGATTCCTTGAGAAATCCGGTGGTTCGGGTGACGCTGCGCGACTCCTGGCGCATCCAAACCGCTTCGGCGAATTCGATGAACTCCTTCATCTCCGCCGCCGCGGGACCAAAGAAGAGCGTGTAGTACTCCTCCAGCATCTGCTTCCGGTCCAGATTCGGGTTCCAGAAAAGCTTGTTCTGCCAATAGACCATGAGGTGGATCAAGCCGGGGGTGTTGATCCGTACTTCCTCGCGGCCCTCAGGAGTCGTCGCCTTAGTGGGCTGGATCTCAATGAACTTGCCGTCGCAGATGGGCAGCAGCTCCGCCATCTCGTCTTGGAGAGATTGGGTGAAAATGACGGGATAGCGCGGATGAGTGGGCGTGCGGTACCAGAGAAAATAGTTCCACACGGGTGCGCGGCGCGGATCTCGCATCAGCCCGTGCCACTGTCGCCAAGCATCGGATAGCGCGTGCGCCTCGGTCTTGAGAACGCGGTTGGCCGGACTGTAACCGCGAAGCGGCACGATGAGGTTGTCGGGGAATTCCTCGACGTTCGTCGGCACGAGTCGCGCGCCATAGCCGCTCATGTAAAGCAGATACTTGCCGGGGTGCGATCTCTTGAGCTCTTGGGCGAGATAGACGTGGAAATCCCACACATAACTGGACGCCTTGTGCTCCTTGCTGTCCCCCGGCTGGCCGTAGGCGGCGAGGTCGCGCGCGTCCATCTTCACCCCACCATCCGGCGGGCCGACGGCCAGGGCCAATAAGTCGGGAAACGTGTCGAACACCTTGTTCATGTACACGACGGCGGCTTTGCGGAAGCCGGGGTCGGTATAGCGTGGCATGCCGCGCCCCGGCGGATACCCAACGTACGGCTTGCCGTCCGGCCCGCACGCCAGCCATTCCGGATGCAGTTGCTGTTGCTCCAGGGAGCTGTAGATGGCGTAGGTGGTGTGATTGAAAAGAATCGTGTTGTGGTTGCCGGCCTTCAGCCGCTTGAGCCACGCAATTCCCTCGCCGTCGTCGCGCATCGCGTTATAGAAGCACCACTCGCGTCGGTCGAATTTCGCCTGCTTGACCAGGTGTTGTTCCGTAATCGTGACCGTCCGCTTCTCTGGAATCACTGTTCCGTCCTCATAAGGCATGTACCAGCGCACGCCGAGCTGTTCGAGCAACTCCGCCACCGCATACCAAGTCCCGGTGTCGTCGTTGCTGTGGATTCGCAAGGACCGATTCCACTGGCCGAGGTGACTGTCGAGATGCTGCGTCGTGAACTTGTGGCCGCAGAACTCCTGCCATTTCCTCAGCCCGGCGGAAGGAAAACCTTCCGGCCTGGCGGCTGCGCTGCCGAGGATCGCGCTGCCCCGGAGGCAAATGGTGTCCGTCGCCGTCTGGCCATACGGGCAGGGATCACGCTGCTTGTCCGGGCCGACGAGGATCACGTGGTCTTTTTCCGCCAGAATCTCCAGCCCGCTGGTGTTGAATTGGGCCGGCTGGAATCCGAGGTTCCGGGTGAACTCGCTTTCGCCCACATAGACACGGCTCGGCACGCTGGGCGACGGCGCCTCCACGATCGGCAACTCCGCGCCGGACATCCGCTTCAGATGCGTTTGGAGATCCTGCGCTGCCACCCGCACCGCCTGGATCGCATCCTGAGCGATTACGATTTCGGACACGGCCCGGCCGTCCTTCACCAGTTCCACCCCTGCCTGCGCGGAACAGACCAGCGCGATCCCTGCCAGGCCGGCCAGTATCTTTTGATGTTTGTTCAGATACTTCATTGTGGTTGCTCTTCGACGGCTGATGCGCGTCACTACTCTTGGGCACGCTTCAAAATGAGCAGGAACTGGCCTTTGACGGTGCGGAATTCCGTGGGCCGCGGGTAACGCGGATTGGCCATACACCACTTCAGCGTGTCGCCGTTGCCTTCAAGTTGGAAAATGCCGAGATACGGTCCCTTCGGGCCGGGGCCGCGGGTGCGCGTGCCTTCCAGCCAGGCGGGCGATTGCGTGAGGTCCAGCGTGTAGGCGCCCGCGCCCATGTCTTGCTGGCCGTCCTTAATGGCGCTGATCTCCGTTTCGGAAATGGTCACTTCCAGCTTGACCGGGCCGCGGTCGGGCCGTTCGCCAGTGCCTTCGACAGCAAACCCGCGCCACGTTCCCGCCAGCCGCCGGCGCATGGCGGAGTCATCATTCCCGCCGGCTGAATCGGCTGAACCCCCAATCCGATTCAACGGCCCGATGTAATTTGTCGCGATGACGACGTTGTCGAAATAGACGCGGATCGGATGCTCATGGTCATAACGCGCGGGCAGTCCGTGATAATAGGTTTCCAGGGAAAACATCGTGATGCACAGGTGGGGTACGCGACGGAACCGGACACCTTCTTTGCGGATCGTCAATTCGCCGTCCACCCAGAGTTCCTCGATCCCGTCCGCATTAGCTGGATCGGCCTTCGCGAGGTCCACGGAATTCAATTTCAGATGGCGCTCCACGCAATACCATTTGCCGACCTGGATGGGCACGTGCTTCAACGCGTCGTAGTTTTCGCCCCAGGGACCGCGTTTGTCCAAATGGTAGCTGTAAAAGCCCATCTCCATTTCCGCGGCGTCCTCTTTGCCGTAAGGCTGGAGGCCGGAGTAAAAATAGCCGCGCGTGGACACATCCCGAACGGCGGCCATGCCTACCCACGCGGCGTCCGCGCGAGTCAAATCGCGTCCGCCGAGATTCGCGCCGTGATTGCGCACGCCGCGATAATCCGCGTCGAACTTGAGGTAATAGCGGGCGTAGATCTCGTCGTAGCCGTCGCCCAAGCCTTCGTCGCGATGATTGTAATTGCCGAGACGAAGCGATAGGCCGCCCACCTGAGAACCGCTGCCTTGCGTCCAGCAGGCAATTTCGACGACGTTGCTTCCAGATCCTGCGGCGCCTGCCATTTCAACGTTACCGGGCACCGCGCGCGTCTGGCTGATGTTGTTGCGGCGGAGTTGCCATCTTGCCGGCTCACCGCCTTCACGCTTCCACGCCTCGAAGTCGTCAGCAAAGATCACGGCGGTATCACGTGCGATGCCAGCATCGTTGCGGTAATTCGCTGCCAGTCCGCCGCCATTTGTAATGCCAGCCGGGTCGGAGGACGCAGCGTTGGCTGAGGAAACGCCGACAGCATTTGAGAGGGCAACGGCAAGGACGAGAGGCAACGCGCTCGTTTGGGCAAGAGCATTTGTTTTCATGTGAAATCGGTTTGAGTATCGTCCGATCTCCCGGCTGGAGGCGATTCTTTTTGTGCGCAGACCGCAGAAGGCAATTGGCAAATGGCAGAAGGCAAGTCCGGCGCCGGAGTCCTTCTG
>JAFGQR010000008.1 GCA_016935555.1 Verrucomicrobiota bacterium | reverse complement strand
CGCGCATTCCGGCTGCCGCAATTCCGACTTGATTTGCCGGGGTTGTCGTGTAAGGTATGTGGGCTGCGAAGGGCTGGCGCGGGGATGCGGCCGGCCGGCGATCTTTACCATGGCCATGGCAACGGTTTTTAACCCTGCCTATGCACGTGATTCGAGACTAAGTCCTTGAACCGTAATTGAAAAATGCACGGAGCCTTAGCTCGGACGACCGCCGACAGGCCTTCACTGGAAGTCGAACGTCCTCCAGCCGGTTCCCCCTGTTTCGAAGTGTTCAATGGAACAGTAAACACACGGCATTCGGGCGGGGTTTTTTTTGCCGGTAATCCCCCGCAACCCTGCTAGAATGCCCCCATGTTGCCGGACGACTTGTTTGCCTCGACGCCGCCCGCGGGAAACGGCGCGGCCCCGGAAGCTGGCGGCCATGCCATCCGCAGCGCGCCGCTGGCCGCGCGGATGCGCCCGCGCGTGCTGGCCGAGTTTGTCGGCCAAAGCCACATCCTGGCCGCCGGCCAGCTGCTGCGGCGCGCCATCGAGGCGGACCGCATTCAATCGCTGATCCTGTTCGGGCCGCCGGGAACGGGCAAGACGACGCTGGCGCAGATCATCGCCCGGCAGACCCACAATCATTTCGAACGGTTGAGCGGCGTCGAATCCAATGTGGCCGACATGCGGCGCGTGCTTGCGTCGGCGGGCAACCGCCTGGCAAACACCGGCCAAACCACGATTCTGTTCATCGACGAGATTCACCGCTTCAACCGCGCCCAGCAGGACGTGCTGCTGCCCGACGTCGAAAACGGCATCGTCCGGCTCATCGGCGCAACCACCCACAACCCCTTCTTCTTCGTCAATTCGCCCCTCGTCTCACGCTCCCAAATCTTCGAGCTCCACCCGTTGAGCGACGCGGAACTGCAGCAGATCCTCGAGGCGGCGCTCCATGAGCCCGACCGCGGCCTGGGACACTTGAAACTGGCGGTGGAGGAGACGGCGCTGCGGCACCTGGCCCGGGTTGCGGACGGGGACGCGCGCAAGGCGCTGAACGCGCTGGAGATTGCGGCGCTGACGACGCCGCCCGGCGGCGACGGCGTGATCCGGGTGGGGTTGCGGGAGGCGGAACAGAGCATCCAGCGCAAGGCGATTGTTTACGATGGCGAGGGCGACGCGCATTACGACACCATCTCGGCCTTCATCAAGGCGGTGCGGGGCAGCGATGCCGACGCCGCGCTCTATTGGCTGGCCAAGATGATTGAAGCGGGCGAAGACCCGCGGTTCATCACCCGCCGGCTGCTGATCCTCGCGGCGGAAGACGTGGGCCTCGCGGATCCCATGGCGCTGGTGCTCACGCAAGCTGCCCACCAGGCCGCCGAATACGTCGGCTGGCCCGAAGCCCGCCTGCCCGTCGCAGAGGCCACCCTCTACCTCGCAACCGCCCACAAAAGCAACAGCGCGTGCCTGGCCATCGACGCGGCACTCGCCGACGTCCGCTCGGGGCGGACCCAGCCGGTGCCCCGCCACCTGCGCGACACGCATTATGCCGGGGCGCGCCGGCTGGGCCACGGGGAAGGCTACCAATATGCGCACGATCACCCGGGCCATTTCGTCGCCCAGAAATACCTGGAAGAACCCCGCCGCTATTATGAACCCACCGAGCAGGGCACGGAAAAGAAAATCAAAGACCGCGTCGACCGGTGGCGCGCGCTGATGGCCGCCGCCCGGGCCGCCGCCCCGCCACCCGCTCCCCTCGAACCGCCGCAGGCCCCCCCTGTGCCATGAACCACCCCGGCTCACCAGACGCCACCCCGCCTGCACCCGCGGCAGGCCCGGACCCGTCCGCCCGCACCGTGAGCCCACCGCCGGTTCCTGCGGGGCGGGCCCCGGCGACCCAGGCAGACAAAGCGGCGCTGCGCCGCCAGTTGGTGGAGTGGGCGCGCGGGCGCACCGAAGAGGCGCGAGCGGAGGAATCGCGGCGGATTTGCGACCGGCTGCGGGGGGAGGATGAGTGGGTGCGTGCGGCGGCGGTGTTATTGTATGCGCCGATGGCGGTTGAGCCGGACGTATGGCCGCTGGTGGGGGAGGCCCTGGCGGCGGGCAAACAGGTGGCACTGCCCCGCTACGTGCCTTCCAGACGCGCCTATGAAGCCCGCCGGATCCGCAACCCCGAGGCCGATGTCAGGGTGGGCCGGTTTGGGATACGCGAGCCGGCCCGGCATTGTGCGGTTTTGGCGTTAAAGCGGCTGGACTTTGTCCTGGTCCCCGGAGTAGCCTTCGACACTTGCGGCCGGCGGCTGGGACGCGGCAAGGGCTATTATGACCGGCTGCTGGCGCGAGTGCGCGGGATGACCTGCGGGATTGCCTTTGACGGCCAGGTGCTGGCCGAGGTGCCGTTCGAACCGCATGACGTCCCCTTGAATTGCATCTTGACGCCGACTCGCTGTCTGAGGTTCAGCAGCCCGGGTCGGTTCTGAAATGAGTCTGCTGGATCATCCGTGGTGGGTCGGCGCGATCGGGTTCGTCGGCGGCCTGGGAGTGGGGTATTGGCTGTGGCGCTGGCGGATGCGCCGGCAGGCCGGCACCCTGGCTCGCCAGCAGGCCTTGCTGATGGAGACGACACGGCGCGAAGCCGCCAATGTGCTCCAGGAGGCCCGCCTCAAGTCCAGGGAGGAAGCCCTCCGGTTGCGCGCGGAGACGGAACGGGAATTTGCCGGGCGCCAGCGCAAAATGGCGGAGGCCGAGCGCAGCCTGATGGAGCGGGAGACGCTGATCAATCTGCAGCTCAAGAACCTGGTGGAGGAGGAGACGTCCCTGCACGCCCAGCAAGCCGAGTGGCAACGGAAGACGGAGCGCCTCGCGCAGCAGCAGAACGAGTTGTCGCTGATGGCCCGGGAGCGCCAGGCGACCCTGGAAGCCGCCGCGGGCCTGACCACCGCCGAAGCCCGGCAACTGCTCCTCCGGGAGGCCGAACAACAGGCCCAGCACGACGCCAATCAAATGACCCGCCGCATCCTGGAGGACGCCAAGTCGCGGGCCGAGGAGAAGGCCCGGCGGATTCTGAGCCTGGCGATTCAGCGGTTTGCGGGCGAACACACGTTCGAGTCCACCAGCGCCAGCCTCGCCCTGCCCGACGGCGAACTCAAAGGACGCATCATCGGGCGCGAGGGCCGCAACATTCGCACCTTCGAGGCGGCCACGGGCGTGACGGTGCTGATTGACGACACGCCGAACACGGTGGTGCTGTCGGGATTCGACCCGGTGCGGCGCGAGATCGCCCGGGAATCCATGCTGCGGTTGATCGCCGACGGCCGGATCCACCCCACGCGCATCGAGGAAGTGGTGCTGAACGTCACCCGGGACATCGAGGACAACATCCTCCGCAAAGGCGAAGAGGCGGTCGCCCGCGTCGGCCTGCCCCCCCTGCACCCCGAGATCACCCGCATGCTGGGCCGGCTCCGGTTCCGGCACAGCTTCTCCCAGAACGTGCTGGAACATTCCATCGAGGTGGCGCACCTGGCCGGCCTGCTGGCGGCGGAGGTGGGGGTGGACGTCGCCCTGTCCAAACGCGCCGGCCTCCTGCACGACATCGGCAAGGCCGTCACCCAGGAAATCGAAGGCGCCCACGCGCTGGTGGGGGCGGATTTTGTTCGCCGGTTTGGCGAGCCGACGGAGGTGGTCAACGCGATCGCCGCCCACCACAACGACGTCCCCAAGAATGGCACCATCAGCGTTCTCGTCGAAGCCGCCGATGCCATCAGCGCCTCGCGCCCCGGGGCGCGTTCGGAAACGATGACGACCTACCTCAAGCGTCTCGAGGCCTTGGAGTCGATCGGCCAGTCCTTCGACGGAGTCGAGAAATGCTACGCAGTCCAGGCAGGCCGCGAACTGCGCGTCCTCGTGCAACCCGACGCCGTCACCGATGCCGAAGCGTTCACCCTGGCGCGCAATATCAGCCGCAAAATCGAAGCCCAACTCCAATACCCGGGCCAAATCCGCGTCACCGTCGTGCGCGAAACCCGCTGCGTCGAATTCGCCAAGTGACCGCCCGCACACCCGGCGCCCCCCCCAATGCCCGGCCCGCTATCGCGGGGCGTCAAACCCGGGCAGCCCGGTGTCGAAACCCCGCGGCGCGTTCCACGGCCGGGAGGAGATGTTCTCCGAATCGGCGGATTTGCACCCGGCGCCGGCCAGCCCCACCAGCGTGAGGATCAACAGCGCCCAGAACAGGGGGAAACTCGGTTTCATGGGGGAAGGTTCCGGAGGTTTCGAATGCGTGAGCCGCGGCGCCGGAGCGCCGTCCCGGTCTAGTTGAGCACAACGTCGCCCTCGAGGATTTCGTCAAAGCTCCATCCGGGCATCACATTGGCAATGCACCGGTTCTCCTGGACGCGCTTGACTTTCACCTTGGCCACCAGGCGCCCTTCCCGGCTGACCAGCAGCACCCCGTTTTCCTCCACCTTGTCGACGCGCCCCACGCTCAGAACCACAAACTTCCACTTGACGTCGACAACCAGCACCTTGCCGCGAATGCCGGGAGGCAGCGGCACCTCCAAGTCCTCGCCCCGCCCCTCCTCGTAGATCCGCACTTTCTCCTGCGCCCGGTTGCGCTGCTCGGTGACGATCTGGTTTTCCGCGGTCAGGGCCTCGATGTCGGCCCGCAGTTTCTTCTCGGTTTCGATGAGCGCCTTGACGCCTTCCACGGGGATGCGCAGGGCGTCCCAGGCGCTGAGGTTCTGCTCGGCGCTGCGCAGCCTGCCCTGGGTGCTGATCAGCTCCTTGTTGAGCTTCTCGACCTGACCCCGGCTCACTTTCAAATCCTGCTTCGTGGTGTTGAGCTGCACCGTCGTCGTGTCCAGTTCCTTCTTCGTGCTCTGCAGTTCCGCCTCCGTGCCGCTCAGCTTCTTCTTCGTGTCCCGCAGATTCCTCTCGGCGGTGTTGGCCCGGTTGTTCTGGAACTCGCGCGCGCTGATGATGTCCTGAATGTGCGGTCGCACCTTGAATTGGGTGAGCGCAATCGTCCCAATTCCGGCCAGGATGGTCAGAATCAACAGAATCCTAAGTAACATGTTCCAGACAGTTCAGGGTCAACGTTCGCGGCAGGCTAATCGCCCGGCAACAGCCTGTCAACGTTGGCTTTTGCAAGCCCGCCCCCAAAACCCGCCGCCGCCCCCCGCCGGCCCCCGCCGCCGCCTGCTCCCTTCGCCGCAGACCGCAGCCGAGGATAGACAACCGCGACGCCCGGACGTGCCGCGGTGCTCATGCTCGAGACCCGCGCCCGCCCGCGCCCCCCTTCGCCGCCTTGGCCGCCAGGCGCCGCATGGTCGCCACCGCCCGCGTCATTTGCCGGCTCCCGAACAGACACGTGCCGCTGACAAACGTGTCCGCCCCGGCGCGGGCGCATTCGACGGCGGTGTCGAAATTGATGCCGCCGTCCACCTCGATCCGGTAGGCCAGCTGTTTTTCGCGGCGCCAGGCGGCGGCCTGCTGGATTTTGGGCAGCATCTCGTGGATGAACGCCTGCCCGCCGAAACCGGGGTTGACAGTCATCACGTTAAGCAGGTCGATCTGGTCCAGGAACGGGAGCACATTCCGGACGTCGGTGGGAGGATTGATCGCGAGGCCGACCTTCAGGCCCAGGGAACGGATCTTCCAAAGCAACCCCCCGACGCGCTCGCCCAGTTCCAGGTGAACCGTCAAATGATCGGCGCCAGCCTGCTGGAACGGCTCCAGCAGAATCTCCGGACGCAAACACATCAGATGCACGTCCAGCCGAAGCCGGGTCCGGGACCGGAGCCGCTTGACCACCCCGGGACCGAAACTGAGGTTGGGCACGAAATGACCGTCCATGATGTCCACGTGCAGCCAATCCGCCCTGGCGCGCTCGGCGCGCGCCACCTCCTGCCCAAAACGGTCATACTTCGAGGCCAACAGCGATGGGGCAATAATCATGCGCGCCGAGGCTACGGCAAACGCCGTGCGAGTCAAACGGACTCTGCACCGGGCCGCGCCCCGGCCCCTACACCGGCGCGGGCGCGGGGGTGCCCAGCCCCGGCAGCGCAGGCGGGGCCGGCTTGACCACCTCGGGCAGCGGCGTCCCCGCCGGGGCGCCGGTGGGCGGACCGACGGCGGAGGGATTCACGGCGGGCGGCGCGAACTTGCCGGTGCGGACGATTTCCTCGACTTGGGCGCCCTCGAGGGTTTCGTATTCGAGGAGGCACTTGGCGATCAGCCCGAGCTTGTCCCGGTTTTCGTCGATGATGTTCTTGGCGACACGGAACTGGTCCTGGATGATGCGTTTGACTTCCTCGTCGATGTCCTGGGCGGTTTGTTCGCTGTAATCCTTGCTGCGAATCATCTCCCGCCCGAGGAACACGTATTCGTTGTTCTCGCCGTATTGCACCATGCCGAGCTTCTCGCTCATGCCCCACTGGGTCACCATGGCGTGGGCCATCTGCGTGGCCTGCTGGATGTCGCCGGCGGCGCCGCTGGAGATGTCCTGCGAGACGATTTCCTCGGCGATGCGGCCTGCCATGGTGACGGCGATGATGTCGAGCAGTTCCTTGCGTTTGCGGTTCAGGACGTCGTCCTTGGGCAGGTACATGGTGGAGCCCAACGCCTGGCCGCGGGGGATGATCGTGACCTTGTGCAGGGGGTGCGTGTGGGTGAGCATGACGTTGACCAGCGCATGCCCGGCTTCGTGCCAGGCCGTGCATCGCTTGTCCTCGTCGGTCATCGCCAGGCTGCGACGCTCCCGGCCCCATCGCACCTTGTCCCGCGCCTCCTCCAGTTCGGTCATGCCCACCGCTTTCTTGCCCACCCGCGCCGCCAGCAGCGCCGCCTCGTTGAGGAGATTGGCCAGCTCGGCCCCCGAGTAGCCCGGAGTGCCGCGCGCAATGACCGCCAAGTCCACCGACGGGTCGAGCTTCACACTCTTGGAATGCACCTTCAAAATCGCCTCCCGGCCCCGGACGTCCGGCAGGTTCACGGTGATCTGGCGGTCGAACCGCCCGGGCCGCAACAGCGCCGGATCGAGCACATCCGGCCGGTTGGTGGCAGCGATGATGATGATCCCGTCCGTCGTGTCAAACCCGTCCATCTCCACCAGCAACGCGTTGAGCGTCTGTTCCCGCTCGTCGTTGCCCCCGCCCAACCCGTGGCCCCGGCTGCGGCCCACCGCGTCGATCTCATCGATGAACACCAGGCAGGGCGTGTTCTTCCGCGCCTGCTCGAACATGTCGCGCACCCTGCTCGCGCCCACCCCCACGAACATCTCCACAAAATCCGAGCCGCTGATGCTGAAAAAGGCGGCGTCGGCTTCGCCCGCAATCGCCTTGGCCAGCAACGTCTTGCCCGTCCCCGGCGCCCCCACCATCAAAATCCCCTTCGGAATCCGCCCGCCAAGCTTCTGAAACTTCTTCGGATCCCGCAGAAACTCCACGAGTTCCTCCACCTCCTCCTTGGCTTCTTCCACCCCAGCCACGTCCTTGAACGTCGTCTTGTTCTTCTCCTTGGCCAGCATCCGCGCCTTGCTCTTGCCAAAACTCAACGCCCCCTTCCCAGCCATCTTGAGCTGCCGCACAAAGAAAAACCAAATGAACAACCCAATCAGCAAAATCGGCCCCAGGCTGTACACCAGCCCGATGAACACCGTGTTCGCCTGCTTGGTCTCAAACGCCCCCGTGTTCAACACCCTGTCCTCCAGCGTGTCCGTCAGCCGCACCTTCGCCGTAAACGCAATCCGCGCCGGCTTCTTGCCCCCCTCGCCCCCCTCGCCCCCCTCGCCTCCCTCTTCCCCGCCCTCAGCCGCGTAATACTCGCCGTGGATCTCCTGCAAATACGGCGACTGCGGATCATAAACGATCGTGCCGTGGGCGATCCGGTTCGATTCGACCAAGCGCATGAACTCGTTCTGCGAGATGGGCCGGCCCTGCGACGACGTGCTCGTCCTGAAAATCATCAGCAGCGGAATCGCCGCCAAAAGCGCTATCCACAAAAGATACGAGCGCGGCGGCACGCGAAACTCCCCACCCTTCTTGGAGTTCCCTTCGTCTTTGCGTTTTTTCTCGTTCGGCATGTGCAAATCAGTGCCACCCAACGTAGCATGCGCCCCGCACCCGCGCAACGGCATGCTGCGCGCGCCCCGGCCCGCCGGCGCGCCATCCGCCCCCGTCTCAGCGCGCCCCCGGCACTGCCGGGCCGCAGTGCCCCCCGGCAAACCCTTTGTGGGCGCCGTAACCTGCCACAAACCCCCGCCAGGCCCCAATGACCCCGCCATTTCAACCGCCCCCCGCCTCCCTTGTCCAGCCCGAAAGCCCCGGATTCGACACGAATCGCGACACGAATCGCGCTTGCCAGACGGGACCCGTTCCGGAAGGATCGGCGCAGACCGCAGTCACCCATGAACCGCATGCCAGCCCGCAATCTCAAACCCACGATGAACACAACCCACCCCACTACCCCCCCCCTCCGGAACCGCCGCGCTTTCCTCAAACACTCCACCCAGGCCGCCGCCGGCGCCGCGCTCGCCGGCGCCCTCGCGCGTCCCGGCTACGCCGCCGAAGCCAATACCATCAAGGTCGCCCTCGTCGGCTGCGGCGGACGCGGCACCGGCGCGGCCATGCAGGCGCTCTCCACGCGCGGACCGGCCAAATTGTGGGCTGCCGCCGACGTGTTCGAAAAACGCCTGACCGACAGCCTCAGCCAGTTGAAACAGCGTCTCGACACCAAAATCGACGTCGCGCGCGACCGCGAGTTCATCGGCGTCGACGGCTACAAAAAGGCCATCGACACCCTCGGCCGGGGCGATGTCGTCCTGCTCACCACCCCGCCCGCCTTCCGCCCCATCCACCTCGAATACGCCGTCCAAAAGGGCGTTCACGTCTTCATGGAGAAATCGTTCGCCGTCGACGCGCCCGGCATCCGCAAGGTGCTCGCCCTTGGCGAGGAGGCGAAACGGAAGAACTTGAAAATTGCCGGCGGCCTGATGAGCCGGCACTACAAGCCGCTCGAGGACATCATCCGGCAGATCCACGACGGCCGGATCGGCAACGTGATCACCGCCTGGGCCTACCGCATGCATGGACCCGTCGGCTTCACCCCCCGCCAACCCGGCGAACGCGAACTCGCCCACCAGATCCGCAACTACAGCAACTTCACCTGGCTCAACGGCAGCTTCATCGTCGACTGGCTCATCCATAACATCGACGTCTGCTGCTGGGTCAAAAACGCCTGGCCCCTCTCCGTCCAAGGCATGGGCGGACGCCAAGTCCGTCGCGACCCCGACCAACTGTTCGATCATTACGCCGCGGAATACACCTTCCCCGACGGCACCCGCATGTTCGCCCAGGGACGGCACATCAGCAAATGCTTCGACTTCTTCGGGGACATCATCCAGGGCGCCACCGGCTCGGCCATCCTCGGCGAAGGCCAGTCCAATCCCCGCCTCTTCAAAGGCCACAACCAAACCCCGGAGAATCTGATTTGGAAATACCAGGGCCCTTCCTGCGACGCCTACCAAAATGAACACGACCTGTTCTTTGACGCCATCCGCAACGACCTGCCCTACAACGAAACCGAGCGCTGCGCCAAGGCCTGCATGACCGCCATCATGGGCCGCATGGCCTGCGAGTCCGGCCGGAGAATCACCTGGGACGAAGCCCTCGCCTCAAACCTTGAACTTGCCCCCGGCCTCGCCAGCCTCACGTGGAATAGCGACCCGCCCGTGAAAGCCAATGCCCAGGGCCACTACGACATCGCCATGCCCGGCCAGACCACCGTCCTCTAGCGCCGCCACCACCCGTGCGCCCACCGCCGCTCCCCGCAACCCAAAACCGCCCGCCCGATGCCTGGCGTTCAATGGCTCGCGTCGGACATTCGTCCGGCGCCCCCGTCGCCCGCGGGCCGCGCCGAAAGGCCCTCACCCACAAAGGCGGGCGTTGAAACCTCCGAACCTCGAATGCGGACCCTTGACATCAACCCGACATTTCGCCACATCCCCGCCAAACCATGAACCCCAACATCCCTCGCCCCCTGCCCCATCGGACTGCCCCCCCATCCCCCGCTCCCCTCCTCCCTGACGCCTGCACCCGGCGCCGGTTCCTGCGCCAGGCAGCCGCAGCGAGTGCGGCCCTCACCCTCATCCCACGGCACGTCCTGGGCGCCCCCGGCACCCCCGCCCCCAACTCGCGCCTGCAACTGGCCGGCGTGGGCGTCGGAGGCGTGGGCTTCAGCCAGCTCCAGGCCTGCGCACGAGCCGGCTTCCACATCGCGGCGCTGTGCGATGTCGACGACGCCTACGCGAAAAAGGCCTACGACCGCTGGCCACAAGCCCGCCGGTACCGGGATTTCCGCGACCTGCTGCAGGCGGAGGGCGACCGGATCGACGCGCTGTATTGCGCCACGCCCGACCACACCCACGCCCTCATCACCGTCGCCGCCCTGCGTCGCAAGAAACATGTCTGCTGCGTCAAACCGCTAACCCGCACCGTGCACGAATCGCGCGTGGTCGTCGCCGAGGCGCAGAAGGCCGGTGTGGCCACCCAGGTCACCGCGGCCGCCAACACCAGCGACACCGCCTGCCGCTCATGCGAACTGATCGCCGCCGGCGCCATCGGCCCCGTCCGCGAAGTCCATATCTGGTCCAGCCGCCCACTCTGGCCCCAAGGCATGCAACGCCCCCCCGGCGAAGACCCCGTTCCCGCGTCGCTCGATTGGAAACTCTGGCTGGGACCGGCGCCCGCACGCCCTTACAAGAAGCAATGGCCCCAGGGCCATTACGCCCTGGCCCAGGCCAACCTGCCCGGCGGCAAAGCCCCCTCCTACTCCGCTGTCTATCACCCGTGGAATTTCCGCGGCTGGTGGGACTTCGGCACCGGCGCGCTGGGCGACATGGGATGCCACTGGCTTAACACACCGTTCCGCGCCCTGCAATTGGATCATCCCGCCCGCATCCGCGCCACCTCCACCAAAGTGCCCCCCGAAACCGCCCCGCTCGCCAGCATCGTCACCTTCGATTTCCCCGCACGCGCCTCCCGCCCGTCCGTGCGGGTTGTCTGGCACGATGGCGGCCTCCAGCCGCCCTGCCCGTCCGAAATGGACGGCCAGCCCTTGCCCGAAGAAGGCACACTCTACGTGGGCGACGAGGGCAAAATGCTGGGGGCAACCCTCCTCTCGCCCGCCCGCGCCAAACAGTTCGAATCCCTCCCGCGCACCCTGGAGCGCCGCGGCGGCACGTGGGCCGAGTGGCATCAGGCCTGCCAGGGCGGCCCCAAGGCCGGCTGCCATTTCGCCTGGGCCGGCTTGCTCAACGAAACCGTGCTCCTTGGCAACATCGCCATCCGCACCGGAAAACACCTCGAATGGAACGCGCCCCGCATGGCGTTCACCAGTCCCCAGGACGCCAACGCGCACCTCCAGCCGCCCTACCACAACGGATGGTCGCTCGATTCCATCTGAAACCCCGCCCCCACCCCTCGCCTCGCCCCAAGGCGCAGACCCGCGTTCGCAGCACGCGGACGCCATCAACCCGCCGGGAGTTGACGCCGCCGGCGCCCTCCAGTCCCGGCATGCCGCCCCAAACCCGGACACCGCCGCATGACCGCGCCCATTGAGTTCTTCAACTACTGCCCGCGCTGCGCCGCGCAACTGCCCCGCCGCGAACGGCCGAACCGGATCCGCTGCGAGCGCTGCGGGTTCACCTACTACTTCAACCCCGTCGTGTCGGCCGCCGCCTTCGTGCAGGACCACGACGGCCGCGTGCTCCTCCTGCGCCGCGCCAAAGAACCCGCCCAAGGCAGGCTCACCCTGCCCGGCGGGTTCGTCGACTTCGGCGAAACGGCCGAGGAAGCGCTTCGCCGCGAAACGCTGGAGGAAGTCGGCATCGCGCTCGCGCATGCCACCTACCTGTGCTCGCAGGTCAACTCATACACCTATCTCGACGTCACCTACTCCGTGCTGGACCTGTTCTTCACCGCCCGCCCCGCCTCGCTCGACGCCCGCCCCCTCGACGGCGCCACCAGCGTGTCCTGGATGGCCCCCCATGCCGTCCCCATCAACGAAATCGCCTTCCCCTCCGTCCGCACCGCGTGGGAGACGTTCCTCCGGACCCGGGGTGAAGCGCGCTGAATGCCGGTTCATGCCTTGCCGATGCACGGGGGCCGCGAGGTTCTCACGGTTCAGGGATGGGGCGAGCCTCGAACATGGGGACCCGCATCGCAGCCATGAACCGGTCCTGGGGGACGAACACCGCATCCAACGCCGGCGGCCACTTTCGGATCGACAGCAGCGGGATTTTCGGGTATCTAATGCTTGTTAGCGGGTATCAAACCAATGCCCAGGATAGCCTTTCTCAAACCCTCAGACCTGCATCCCATGAACCCACCCAACCTTCACCCCGTGTGCGGCCTCGCGCCGCAGCCCGCCCCCTCTTGCTCCCGCGCCCGCGGCCGCCTCGCCTTATGCCTTCTGATGGCGGGGCTCGGCTTGCCCTCGGGCGTCCTGGCGCAATCGGACGATTTCAACGACGGCAATGACAGCGGCTGGTATCATTACCATCCGCTCGGGGAGACCACCGCGAGCTTTTCGTTTCCTGGCGGCGGCTATCGCATCGAGGCGCTCCTGCCTCCCACGCCCTACTACGGCAGCGCCCGGGTTGCAACCCTGCGGACAAACGTCAGCTATACGGACTTCTACGTGGCGGTGGATCTGGTGGACTGGAACGGATCCACGGACCAGGCTGTGGGCATCCTGGCCCGGGTGCAGCCGGACCTCGGCATTCAAATCACAGACGGTTACTCCTTCACGATCCAGGTGGCCGACTACTTGGTGTCCATCTCCCGCATCACCGACGAAAGCCCCGACGATTTGTCCGGCACGTCCGTGCCGTTCGCGCTCGATCCCACCAAGGACTATCGCCTGGTGTTCATCGGCCAAGGCAGCCGCCTCGAAGGCCGCATCTATACCCACCCCGACCTCGTGACGCCCGTTCTCACCGTGGTCGGCATCGACGGGACCTACACCGCCGGCCACAGCGGGCTGATCGTCGCCGACCTGAGCGGCACGACCTATGGGGTTGGCGACGCCACGTTCGACAATTACGTGGCCCTGGACGTCGAACCGCCCCGCCTGACCATCCAGAGGGAAGGCCCGAGCCAGCTGGCGGTGGCATGGCCGCAGCCCTCCACGGGGTTCTACCTGGAACACGCCCCCGCCCTGCCGTCGGCCGCCTGGACCCTCGTTCTGCCCGAGGACATCTCCCCCGAAGGCACCAACTGGGTCTATCGGCCGGCAATGACCCCGACCCACTGCTTCTTCCGCCTCAACCGGCCCAATCCCTAGCGAGCCGCGGGCTCAGACTGTTCGAGGTGCGCAGGAGCCACAAACCGTGGGTGTTCATCGAGAGGGCCGTGGGTCTGCGCG
>JAFGQR010000074.1 GCA_016935555.1 Verrucomicrobiota bacterium | reverse complement strand
TTCAAGGGGCAGAAGCGGTTTCTGTTGCCCGCGCACCGCAACACGCTGCAAAAGGACCCGCGCGGCTCGCGCGACCATTTCATCCTAAGCAGCACCAGCCTGCTGGAGTGGAAGCTCGAAGCGTTCATTCCTCAGCCAGCGAACACCCGCGTCTTCTTGCACGAGGGCAACCTCGCGCCCGGCGACGCGCCCGGCGAACTCAAGATCGTCATGCGCACCGCCAACTACGATCAAGACGAGCTCACCACCGATCCGCCACGCGCCTACTCCAGCGTCAGCAAGGACGGCGGCCGGACCTGGAGTGTGGCGAGGGAAGAACCGGACTTGCATAACGCCAAATCGAAAGGCTTCTTCGGCCGCGCCGCGAACGGCACGCATATCTACGTTTACAACGACGGCCCGGCCCAGCGGGACATCACGGCCGATTTTCCCCGGGGCGGACGCACCTCGCTGCGTTACAAGACCAAGCCGCCCGGCGGCGCGTGGAGCGCGGAGAAGACCTTCTTCGACGCCGGCATCAAAAATTCCTACCCCACGCTCATCGAGGTCGCCCCGGGCGAATTTCGGGCGGTGTGGGACAGTGGCACCGCCGACACGCCACGGACTCATATTCACTTCGGCAAACTCACGCTCAAGCCATGAACTCGACTCAATTGCGTCAACAACTGCGCGCCGGGAAAACGGTGTTCGGCACGCTGATCGTTTCCCCTTCACCTCGCTGGCCCGAGGCGGTGCGGAGCTGCGGGCTGGATTTCGTCTTCATTGACACCGAACACATCGCGCTGGACCGCGCCCAGTTGAGCTGGATGTGCCAGACCTACGCGGCGCTGGGCTTGCCGCCCATTGTGAGGATTCCCTCGCCTGACCCTTACGCGGCCACGATGGCCCTGGATGGCGGCGCGGCCGGGATTGTGGCGCCGTATGTGGAAACCGCCGGGCAAGTGCAGGGGCTGCGCGGCGCGGTCAAACTGCGGCCCATCAAGGGGCGGCGACTTGAGGAAATGCTCCAGGGCAATCCCGTCGAGCCGGAACTCGATACCTACCTCAAGAACGGCGCCAATGACCGGCTGCTGATCGTCAACATCGAGAGCGCTCCGGCCATCAAAGCGTTGGATGAAATCCTGGCCGTGCCCGGATTGGACGCGGTGCTGATCGGGCCGCACGATCTCTCCTGCAACCTGGGTGTGCCGGAACGTTACGACCATCCGGACTTCCTTGGCGCCTGTGAAACGATCTTCCTCAAGGCGCGGGCGGCGGGCGTGGGCGCGGGCATTCATTTCTGGGGTGAGGTTGAGCATCAGGCGCGGTTCCTCAAACTCGGGGCCAACCTGCTCATTCATAGCGCGGACATCACGCTGTTCAAGAAACATCTCGAAGCGGATTTGCAGGCCATCCGGCAGGCCGCCGGTCTGGCGAAGGAAACCCGGGGCGTGCACGCGGAAATCAACATTTAAGCCGTCCACCCCCGTTCAGGAACCAAACGGCCAGACGATACATTTTCACTCCAAGCAGCACATCATGCGCATCGTAGTGTTGGACGGTTACACGTTGAACCCCGGCGACCTGAACTGGGATGGTTTGCAGGCGCTGGGCGAATGTGTCGTTTACAACCGCTCGCCGCCGGCGCAGGTCGTCGCGCGCGCCCAGGAGGCGGAGATTGTGTTCACCAACAAGACCGTGCTCGACGCTGCCACGCTCCAGGCGCTGCCGCAACTCCGCTACATCGGTGTGCTGGCCACCGGCTGCAATGTCGTGGACTTGCGGGTGGCGCGCCAGCGTCGCGTGGTGGTCACGAACATTCCGACCTACGGCACCCGCTCCGTGGCGCAGCACGTCTTTGCGCTCTTGTTGGAACTGACCCAGCACGTGGGGCATCACGCCGGCACGGTGCAAAATGGGCGCTGGTCCGTTTCCCCGGACTTCTGCTACTGGGATCATCCCTTGATTGAACTGGAAGGGCTGACGATGGGGATCGTGGGTTTCGGGCGCATTGGCCAGGCGGTGGCCACGCTGGCTTTGGCGTTCGGCATGAAAGTCCTCGCGCATGACCTTCAACCGCCTGCGGCGCTGCCGCCGGGCGTGCGGCTGGCGGACCTCGACGCGGTGTTCGCCCAAAGCGACGTGGTCAGCCTGCACTGTCCGCTCACCGCCGAAAACCAGGGCTTCGTCAACGCCTGCCGCTTGGCGACGATGAAAAGGTCGGCGTTCTTGATCAACACGAGCCGCGGCCCGCTGGTGAACGAGGCCGATCTTGCAGCGGCGCTGAACGCCGATCGAATTGTCGGCGCCGGGTTGGACGTGTTGGCCGTCGAACCGCCGCGGGCCGACAACCCGCTGCTCACGGCCCGAAACTGTCTCATCACACCGCACATTGCCTGGGCCACGCATTCGGCCCGTGCGCGCTTGATGCAAATCGCAGTCGAAAACCTGCGAGCCTTCCTCGCGGGTCAACCGGTCAACGTGGTGAACTAAACCGCCGATGACGTTCGCGAGCCAACCTCCCGCGGCCGCACCATGAAAACCCCCATCCGTTTTACCCAGCCGACGCGACGGACACCATTGTCACGAGGGCAGTGTAGGCTCGGCGGCTGTCTGGCCCTGCTGCTGTTGGTTCCTGTTGGCCAAGGCCAGGAACAGCGGCGGTCGGCCAATCCGCTTCCGGACGTCGTGCCCGAAAGCAGGACTCGGCCAGTGGTGGAGTGGACGGCCGCCCGCGACCCGTTGAATTTCCGCTACGATTTTCTCGAAAACCTGAAAACCACCACGTTGCTAAAAGCCACTCCGGAAAGCGGCACCTGGAACCATCACCAACACATCTTTTGTGTCGACGCAGTGTTCTATGCCGTCTGGGACACGCAGATCAGAGACGAAAATGGCGCGGGCCAGCACGGCGTCATGCGACGTTCCACGGACCAGGGAAAAACCTGGACTCCGGTCGAGCAGCTCTTTCCGCCCTCAGCCAGGAATGTCCCCGCGGCGGATCCCTATCCCGAAACACGCTTCCAAACCTTCAGCGGCTTCGCCGTTATTGATGGAGTGTTGTACGCGGTCACGGATGTGGCGGAGTGGACGACGGCCGGGAAAAAGAAAGTCAAGCCGCGCAGGAAGATCGGTCGGATGTGCCGCGCCATCGGGTCCGACGGAACCCTGGGGCCCATCTTCTGGTTGCTTCCGACCGCGCCCAAGCCGGTCGAGGGATTTCCCGCCTATCCCGCCGGCGACCCTGCGCTCGTCGCCAAGATCGAGGATTACTTCCGGCAACCGGGTCAGGAAATCCAGCTCGATTTCGCCCCGCGGGCGCACCCGGACTCCGATGACCACCATGTCATGGCCGAGCCGGTGCCCTCGTATCAGTTGCGTGATGGCACCTGGGTGAGGCTGTATCGTGACAGCGGCGCCCGGGGAGCGCGCACCTTGAAGGAGGAAGAAGCAACCAAGAGCCGCAGGAACTACGCATCCTTCA
>JAFGQR010000073.1 GCA_016935555.1 Verrucomicrobiota bacterium | reverse complement strand
GTGGACAGGCTGGTGGTAAGAGCCGGCCCCCGCCCTCCCACGCCCATCCGAATTTGAATCGCGAAGCAGGCACGGCCGTGCCTGCTTCTTTTTTGTCTGCCGGTCGTCTCCGCTGGTGTGAGCGGATTCCCCGTCAACATCCCCATCGCGTTTAAGCTGTCGCGTTTAAGCTTGTGGCGCACGGCGTCACGCGATAGCAATGCGCCGGCTTATGAGCGTGAGCAAAGGGTCCCTGGATGAACTCCGGATTGAGCGCGGCGACGACGACACGGGTCGGGCGGGCGCGTGGCTCGGCTGGGGGAGCGTGCTGGCGGTGCTGTTGGCGGCGGCGCTCTTCGGATGGTTCCGGCTCGGGCGCAGTGTCGAGGTGCGCACGGTGGTCCTTGCGCCGCCGGATCCCGCCGAGGAACGGGTCCTTCTCAATGCGTCCGGCTATGTCACGGCCCGGCGCGCCGCCACGGTGTCCTCCAAGGTGACCGGCAAGGTGACCGAAGTGCGGATCGAAGAAGGGACGCGCGTGGAGGCCGGACAGGTTCTGGCGCAACTCGACGACGCCAATACCAAGGCCAGCCTGAAGCTGGCCGAAGCCCAACTGCGGTCGGCGCAAGTCGCCCTGGCCGAGACGCGCGTCCGCCTGGACGAAGCGGAAAAGGAACTGGCCCGCATCAGCAACCTCGTTTCCAACCGCGTCGCCAGCGCCTCCGATCTCGACCGCGCCGAGGCGGAGGTCAAATCGCGCCAGGCCCAGCTCGAGAAGCAGACCGCCGACATCAGCGTGGCGGAACACCAAGTCGCCCTGTGGCAGCAGCAGCTGGACGACACCACCATCCGCGCCCCCTTCGCCGGCGTCGTCACCACCAAAAACGCCCAGCCCGGCGAAATGATCTCCCCCGTTTCGGCCGGCGGCGGGTTCACCCGCACCGGCATCGGCACCATCGTGGACATGACCTCCCTCGAAATCGAAGTCGATGTCAACGAAAGCTACCTCAACCGCGTCCGCGTCGATCAACCGGTCGAAGCCACCCTCGACGCCTACCAGGATTGGAAAATCCCCGCCCATGTCATCGCCGTCATCCCCACCGCCGACCGCGAGAAGTCCACCGTCAAAGTCCGCGTCGGGTTCGACCAGCTCGATCCCCGCATCCTGCCGGAGATGGCCGTGAAAGTCGCGTTCCTCAGGGAGGGCGAGCCCACCGCGGCCGAGCGCCTCCCCCTGGTGCCGGCGGCGGCCGTGCAGGCCGACGGCGACCAGCGCGCGGTGTGGGTGGTGCAGGAGGGAAAAGCCGCAAAACGGCTCATCCAAACCGGCGACCAGCAGGAGCGGCAATTCCGCGTGCTGGCCGGCTTGAACGCGGGCGATCGCGTGGTCGTGGAAGGCCAGGATAAACTCCGCAAAGGCCAGCGCGTGCGCGAAATGCCCCGATGACCTCCGCCCCCCCCAACGCCCCTCCCACCCCGCCGCCCAACGGCCCCCTCGTCGAGGTGCGCGAAGTCGAAAAGTTCTATCGGCGCGGCACCGAAACCGTGCATGTGCTGGACGGGATCGAGCTGGAGGTTCAGGCGGGCGAGTTCCTGGCCCTGATGGGACCCAGCGGCTCGGGCAAGAGCACCCTGCTCAACCTCATCGGCGGCCTGGATCGCCCCACCCGCGGCACCGTGCGCGTTGCCGACAAACGCATCGACCGGCTTTCGGACCGCCAGCTCGCCGCGTGGCGCTCCCGGCACATCGGTTTCGTGTTCCAGCTCTACAACCTGATGCCGGTGCTGACGGCGGAACGAAATGTCGAGTTGCCCCTCCTCCTCACCCGCCTTTCCCGCGCCCAGCGAAGACGCCACGTGCAACTGGCACTGCACGTGGTCGGCCTGGCACACCGCACCCGGCATTTCCCCCCCCAACTCTCCGGCGGCGAACAGCAGCGCGTCGGCATCGCCCGCGCCATCGTCACCGATCCCACCGTCCTGCTTTGCGACGAGCCCACCGGCGACCTCGACCGCAAATCCGGCGACGAAGTGCTCGACCTCCTCCAGGCGCTCAACCGCGAATTCGGCAAAACCATCATCATGGTCACCCACGACCCGCACGCCTCAGCCCGCGCCTCCCGGACCGTCCACCTGTTCAAAGGCCAGATCCTCGCCGAGGCGCCCCTCTGAACCCCCACCGCCGACACGAACCCCGGCGCGCCTCCCGCGTGCTCTGCAACACCCCGATGCCGCCCGCCCAGCCTCAGCCGCCGGGCTTGGCGTGCAGGGCGAACACGGTGACGCTGCACGGGGGCACGGTGAGGCTCTGGCCGATGCCGCGCAGCGGCTGTTGTTCGATGCGGACTCGGGGCGGCAGATCGGGATCGTTGTGCGCCATGGGATCGGTGCCGGCGATGGTGTATTGGGTGCCCGTGCCGGCAAGCCGGGCGCCGTTCACTTCGAGCGGCACCCGGAGTGCCTCGAGACCGGGATTCACCACACCCAGGGTGAGCACGGCGCGGTCCTTCCCCCAGGCGGCTTGGGCGTCGAGCGGGCCGGTGGCGGTCGTGGCCAGCGGCACGTCGCCGAAGCGCTGCCGGTAAAGCTGGAGCACCAGCCCGGTCGTTTCCCACGCGGCGTTGCGCCGGCTGGTTTTGATGCAGCCGATCACGTTGACCGTCTGGGCGTAAAAGGCCGAATCGATGATGTCGCTCTGACGCGCAAATTCGTGCAGGCCCGCCGCAATGCCCAGGGCGTCCTTGAGGAAATAGCGCGTGCCCAGTTCCCCGAACACGTGCGGCCCATACCAGTAGTTCCACTCCGTCATCGCAATCCGAATGTCCTTGCCCTCGAGTTCCCGCAGCTCCCGGCGCGCCCGACGATGGAACTCCGCCTTGCGCCGGATGGCGTCGGGGATTTGACGCACGTGCGCCGCGAGGTCGGAACGCTCCTGGCAGTAGAAATGTTCGGCGATGAAATCCATGTGATTGGCGCAGCCCTTCAGAAGCCCCGTGCTCCAGGGCCCGGCGTTGCCCGACGAAATGCACAGAATCGTCGGATCCACCCCCCGCATCTTGTCCACCACCCAGTTCTGTTTCAGAATGTAATGCTCCAGCTTCATATACCCCAGCTGCCACGCCCCCCACATCTCGTTCCCAATCCCCCAATACCTCACCCCAAACGGCGCCGCCGCCCCGTTCGCCACCCGCTGCCCCCCATGAGGCGTCTCCGCCGCACCGTTGCAATACTCCAGTTGCGCCGCCGCCGAATACGCATCCCCAAAACCCGTGTTCACCGTGATCCACGGCTCCGCCTGCACCAACGCGCAAAACCGGATGAACTCGTGCATCCCGAAATCATTGTGCTCCACCCCCGTCCACGCGGGATTCGTCCGGGGCGGTCGCCGGTCGCGATCCCCCACCCCGTCCCGCCAGTCATACCCGCTCACAAAATTGCCCCCGGGCCACCGGTAAATGGGCGCCGCCAGCTCGCGCAGCAACCCGAGCGTGTCCGCCCGCATCCCCTCCACATGATCCCCGGGCATCAGCGATATCGTCCCCAACAACACAACCCCGCGCCGCACCACCACCCCCAGCGACGCCTTGTCCGTCGTCGCCCCCGCCACAAAACGGAACGCCAGCTTTCGATACTCGCCGCCCGCCGCCTCGAGCGCCACCGCCTGCCGCCCCCCCTCACCCTCGCCCCATTGAAGAAAAACCTCGACGCCCGCCCCGCCGGCATCCGCAGCCTTCAGCCACGCATACCCCACGTAGGCCTTGCCCTCCGTCACCCCAAGATCCTCCTGGCGCAAACCCGACCCGGCCTTGATCCGCGGCGTGTGCTTGCCCACAAACGGCTTGTCCGCATCCATCGTCACCCCCTCCGCCGAACCGGTGATCCGCCACGGTGACGCCCCGACCACCGGGAACGCCGTGTTCTGCAGCGACCGGTACGGACGGTAATCCGCACTCACCGCATGGTAAAACTTGCGGTCTTCGAGCATTTCAGCCCAGATGCCCCCGTAGATGCACCGGCCCAGATGCTCGATGAACTGGCCGTAAATGCGCGGCGACATCGGCTCGCCCGCCCGGGCGGCGTCCACCGTAATGCGCGGCCCCGGAGCAACCGGCTCCGCCGCCCCCGCAGGCTTCCCAAACCCCAGGGCCAGACCGCAAACGGCAACCGCCGGAACTGATTTGAGTGTGGCACCAGCATGGATTGCTTTCATCGCCGGCATTGTCCCGGGAGCCGCGCCCAGTGCAAGCCAGAAACCTCCTCTTGTGACGTTCGTTGGTCGGTTCGTTCTTCGGCAGGTTGCATCCCGCAGGGCGCGGGGCTACGATGCGCCCCGTGGTCAACATGCGCACCGCCGCCTTCCACATGCCGGCCGATGCCCGGCCCGGGCCGTCCGAAGCCCGCCCGGGCGGGCCGCAACCGCAGCCGGCCGGCGCGCCTTCGACGCTGGCGCGCAGCCGCCATTCCCGGCGATGAAGTATCTTCACCTGCTCGGCAGCAACCTCCGCCGCAAAAAGCTGCGCACCTCGCTCACGTTGCTGTCCATCGTCATGGCCTTCATCCTCTTCGGCTACCTGGCCGCCATCCGCGTCGGCCTCAATGCCGGCGTCGACGTCGCCGGCGCCGACCGGTTGTTCGTGCGACACCGCGTTTCGATCGCCCAACTGCTGCCCGAGAGCTACCGCGCCCGCATGGAACGGATTCCCGGCGTCGCCCGCGCCACCCACGCAACATGGTTCGGCGGCATCTACCAGGACCCGAAAAATTTCTTTCCCCAAATGCCGGTCGATCCGGAGCCGTTTCTCGAGCTCTACCCCGAGTACATCCTGCCCCCCGACCAGCGCCGGGCCTGGCTCCATGCCCGCACCGGCGCCATCGTCGGGCGCACCACCGCCGACCGCTTCGGCTGGCGAATCGGCGACCGCATCCCCATCCAGGCCACCATCTGGACCAAACGCGACGGCAGCCGCACCTGGGAGTTCGACCTGGTCGGGATCTACGACGGCGCGGCGCGGGGAACCGACACCACCCAGATGTTTTTCCGCTACGATTACTTCGAGGAAACGCGGCTCTTCGGCAAGGGCCAGGTCGGCTGGTTCAACGTCCGCGTGCGCGACCCGGAGGAATCCGCCGAGGTCGCGAGGCGAATCGACGCGGAGTTTGCCAACTCCTCGTATGAGACCAAGGCGGAGACGGAAAAGGCGTTCCTCCAGGGCTGGGCGCGTCAGATTGGCGACATCGGCACCATCATCAAGGCGATCCTGAGCGCGGTGTTTTTCACCATCCTCCTCGTGGCCGGCAACACCATGGCGCAGTCCGTCCGCGAACGCACCGGCGAGTTGGGAGTGCTCAAGGCGATGGGATTCACCAACGGCCAGATGCTCGGGCTGGTGCTGGCGGAGTCCTGTTTCTTGTCCGGCCTGGGCGGCGCGCTCGGCCTGACCGCGGCCTGGGGCCTCATCGGTGCCGGCGACCCCACCCAGGGCGCCCTGGCCGTGTTCTATTTGCCCCACCGCGATCTGCTGACCGGGCTCGGACTCGCGCTGGCCCTGGGCCTCGTCACCGGCGCCATGCCGGCCCTCCAAGCCATGCGCCTGCGCATCGCCGACGCGCTCCGAAAAACGTGACCATGAGCGGCCCCCTCCATTGGCTGTCCCAACTGGCCTCCCTCACCAAGTTCAGCCTGCTCACCCTCCCCCAGCGCAAAGGCGCCGCCGCCGCCGCCGCGTTCGGCATCGCCGGCGTCGTGGCCGTCCTCGTCGGCACCCTGTCCATCGCCAAAGGCTTCCGCCATGCCCTCGTCGTGTCCGGCCAACCCGACGTCGCCCTCGTGCTGCGCAGCGGCGCCGACAGCGAAATGGTCAGCTTCTTCTCCGGACAAAGCGTCCGGCTCGTCGCCGACGCCCCGGGCGTGGCCCGCTCCCCCGCCGGCCCCGCCGCGTCGTCCGAACTGTTCGTGGTCCTCAACCTGCCGATGCGCGCGAGCGGCACCGACGCCAACGTGCCCCTGCGGGGCGTCCAGGAAGCCGCGTTTCGAGTGCGCGACAACGTGCGCCTCGTCGCCGGCCGGCGATTCGAACCCGGGCGCAACGAAGTCATCGTGGGCCGCGGCGCGGCGAGGCAGTTCGCCGGCCTCGACCTCGGCGCACGGCTCCGGTTGGGGCGATCCACATGGACCGTCGTGGGCCTGTTCGCCGCCGACGGCGGCGTTGCGGAATCCGAGATCTGGACCGACGCGCCCGTCCTCCAAGGCGCATACCACCGCGGCAACAGTTATCAGTCCGTCCTCGTCCGCCTCACCTCCCCCGAAGCCTTCGCCCCGTTGCGCGACGCCCTCATGAAGGATCCCCGGCTCAACGTCAAAGTGGTCCGCCAAACCGATTACTACTGGGAACAGTCCCGCGTCGTCTACAACCTCATCACCGGCCTGGGCAGCATCATCGCCAGCCTCATGGCCATCGGCGCCGTCTTCGGCGCCCTGAATACCATGTATTCCTCCGTCGCCGCTCGCACCCGCGAAATCGCCACCCTGCGAGCCCTCGGCTTCCACAGCAGCCCCGTCGTCCTGTCCGTCCTCCTCGAATCCCTCCTCCTGGCCCTGGCCGGCGGCACCCTCGGCGCCGCCCTCGCCTACCTCGTCTTCGACGGCTACCGCGCCGCCACCATGAACTGGCAGAGCTTCAGCCAGGTCGCCTTCGCCTTCGCCGTCACCCCGGACCTCCTCCTCAAAGGCATCCTCTACGCCGCCGCCATCGGCCTCCTCGGCGGCTTGTTCCCCGCCCTCCGCGCCGCCAGGCTCTCCGTCATCGCCGCCCTCCGCGAACTGTGACCCGCGCTCGACCCGGCCTCGGCCTGCCCCCGGCAGCACGCACGCCCCCACAGCCCAAAACGGGTCACTCAAAGTCGGGATCCGGAATGTGCCCCGGCCATTCAAGGGCGGTGCGGCCGAACTCGCGGCCCTGGTCGTAGAGCTTGCGCATCATCGCGGGATCAAAGACGTCCGACGCCGTGACCGGAAAATCCCGGGGAATCGAGCACAGGCGAAGCGCGCCGAACCCGGTGGCCTCGCTGGCGGATTTAACCTGGTAAAGATTCCCGATCGCGTTGGCGTCCAAAAGCATCTCCAGCGTCCGCATCGCAATGTCCGGCAGACAGTCGCTGACGCAGCGGGCCGCGACGCCGATCTTGCCGTTCACCACGACGTGGAACGTCAGCGGAGGATGCCCCGCAGGTCTGACCCGGCGCATCGTCGGCAAGAAGCTGCCTTCGAAAAACAACTGTGCGCGCGCCCCGCCGTCGGCATACAATTGGCCGGCGATCGGAACGGGAGGCACCATGATGGGGATCGAGGCGGAGGCGAGCACCACGTCGCGGTAAAGATCCAGGCGGCCGGAATTGGCCTCGTCCATGGCGATCGCAGTCAGATCCCACACCACCAGGCGGCCGCTGTCGAGGTTGACCGTGCCTGCAAGCAGCTGGCGGTGTTCGTGACGCGCAATGCGGGCAACCCGCTCGAGAACCTCCGGAGTGATGTGTTTGCAGATCTGGCGCCTGAGAGGCGAGGACCGATACAGGGAGTCCGAAAACAAGGCGGCCACCAGGAACTTCCTGCGGTAAATGTCCGAAGTCTTCAGCGTCGTGTAGGCGCGCTCCAACACCTCGTCGTCCCCAGGCTCCCCCAGAAACGCAAACGTGGCCAGCAGCGCGCCCGTGCTCACCCCGGTGACCACCCGGAACGCCGCAGGCCGCGGATTGCCGGGGTTCTCACGCCACCCGCGCAACACGCCGGCACCCCAGGCCCCGTGCGACCCGCCCCCGGACAGGATCAGCACGTCGATCGGCCGGGATGCGGGCCCGGCCGGCGCCGCCAACACCCTGTACACGGCTTCTTTCCCGAGCTGGTACTTCTCGACGGAATCCTGGGCCTGCCCGCAGTCGCGCGGCGTGCAGCAGCCCGCCAGAAAAGCCGCCACCCCACAGGTCGCCGCCGCCCGGAGCAGAAAGGATCGGAGTAACAAGACCATTGTTTTCATGCGTCACCCGCGTGCCGTCTGCCCCACCACAAAACCTTCCCGTTGATCGCGCCCGAGCAACAGCCACGGCTTCGCCGCCCGCCCGCGGAGGAAATCCGACGCCTGCGGAACAAACGTCACTCTACGCGGCCTCCCAACGTTGACAATCCTTTTCCCCCGCCTCCGCCACCGGCACCCCCCAATGCCCCCCCCTGCCGACACGCCGCCCGCCGGCGCGGTTTGCCATTTGACGGCCGGAGCCGGGTGCGCTGTAATGGGGCTGCGTATTTGACACAACACTCCAATCAACCGCCTATGTCCAGCACACAAACCATCACCCGTCGCACCGCAATCCGCACTCTGGCCGGCGGCGCCGCCGCGCTGTCCTGCGCCTCCACGTGGGCCCCGTCGGCGGCCCGGGCCGCCGACGCGGTTGCTTCCCAACTCAAAGGCAATATCAAGCACTCGGTCTCGAAATGGTGCTACGGGAAAATCCCGCTCGACGAGTTTTGCGGGGCGGTCAAGGCGATGGGCATTGCCTCAATCGAGCTGCTCGGCCCCAGGGATTGGCCGACCGTCCAGAAACACGGGCTGACCTGCGCCATGTGCAACGGACCCGACAGCATCGGCTACGGCTGGAACCGCGTCGAGCACCACGACAAGCTCGTGGCCGCCTTCGAACGGGCCATCCCGGAAGTCGCCCGGTTCGGCTTCCCCAACATCATCACGTTCTCCGGCAATCGCCGGGGGATGGACGACGCGACGGGCATCAAACATTGCGTGCAGGGGTTGAAACGCATCGTCGGCGTCGCCGAGAAACACAAGGTCACCATCGCCATGGAACTGCTCAACAGCAAGGTCGACCACGCCGATTACATGGCCGATCACACCGCCTGGGGGGTCGAAGTCTGCAAACAGGTGGGCTCCGACCGCTTCAAGCTGCTCTATGACATCTACCACATGCAAATCATGGAGGGCGACCTCATCCGAACCATCCAGCAATCCCACCCCTGCATTGCCCATTATCACACAGGCGGCAACCCCGGCCGCAATGAGATCGATGCCACCCAGGAAATCTTCTACCCGGCCGTCATGCGCGCCATCCTGAAGACCGGCTTCCATGGCTACGTGGGACAGGAGTTCGTCCCCAAGCGCGACCCGCTGACCTCGCTGCGGGAAGCCGTCCGGATCTGCGACGTCTGACGCGGTTGGTGGCGCCGCTGCGGTGCGAACCCCCGAGGCGGGGGCCCGCGTCGCGCCCACCGAGGCGGCTCCCCCTTATGCCACTGAAGCTCTTCAACACATTGACGCGCTCCGTCGAGCCGTTCGTCCCGCTCGACCCGGCCGGCAAAGCCGTCGGCATGTACTGCTGCGGCCCCACCGTCTACGACTTCGGGCACATCGGCAATTTCCGGACGTTTGTCTTCGCCGACCTGGTGCGGCGCTGGCTCGAGTTCCGGGGCTACCAGGTCACCCACGTGATGAACATCACGGACGTCGAGGACAAAATCATCAAAGGCATCCGCACCACCGGTCAGTCGCTGCGGGATTACACGGCCCGATACGAGACCGCCTTTCTGGAGGACCTGGCCACGCTGAACTGCCGGCGCCCCCATCACCTGCCCCGGGCAACCGAACACATCGAGCCCATCGTCCGCCTCATCGAAAAACTCGCCGCGCGCGGCATCGCCTACCAGGCCGCCGACGGCTCGGTCTATTTCAGCATCCAAAATTATCAGGCCCGCGGCTGCCGCTACGGCCAGCTCGTGTCCCTGAACTTCGACCAGATGCGCCCCGGGGAGCGGGTGGCCAACGATGAATACGACAAGGAGTCGCTGGCGGATTTTGCGCTTTGGAAGGCGCGGGCGCCGGAGGACGGCGAGGTGTTCTGGCCCAGCCCGTGGGGCGAGGGCCGCCCCGGCTGGCACATCGAGTGCAGCGCCATGAGCATGCACCTCCTGGGACCCAGCTTCGATCTGCACCTCGGCGGCGAAGACCTCGCCTTTCCGCACCACGAGGACGAGATCGCGCAAAGCGAGGGGGCAGGCGTCCAGCCGCCGGGACGGCGCTTCGTCAACTACTGGATGCACGGCGCCCACCTCCTCGTCAACGGCGGCAAAATGTCCAAGTCCCTCGGCAACTTCTTCACCATCCGCGACCTCCTCCACCAGGGCTTCGCCGGACGCGAAATCCGCTTCCTCATGCTCTCCGCGCATTACCGCGAGTCCTTCAACTTCACCCTCGACGGGCTGCGCAGCGCGCGCACGTCGCTGGCCCGTCTGGACGATTGCCTGCTCAAACTGCGCGAGCTGGCCGGAACAGCCGCCGCGCCGCCTGACCAGGCCGTGCTCGATCGCTTCACCCAAGCCCTCGACCAGGACCTCAATGTGTCCGCCGCCTGGGGCATTGTGTTCGACTGGGTCCGCGATGCCAACCGCGCCCTGGCCTCGGGCGCCCTCGCCGCCCATCAAGCCGCAGCCGCCCTCGCCACCTGGCGCCACATGGACACCGTGTTCGGGCTCGGCGACAGGCAGGGCGACGCCGAAGCGCCCCGGGAGATTGTGGCTCTGCTCGACCAGCGCCAGGCCGCCCGCAAGGCCGGGGATTTTCCCCGCGCCGACGCCCTCAGAGCCGAGCTCCAGGACAAGGGCTGGGTCATCGAAGACACCCCCAAAGGCCCGCGGCTCAAACGGCGCTAAACGGCCGCCCCGCCTCGAACGCCAAGGCCGGTCACCCCGCCACCCCGCCGCCACGGCGGCAAACGCAATAGCATGCCAGATCCCCACAGGCAGTGCTTTTCCAGCAGCCGGTCACCGACGGCAATCCGCTTGCGAAGGGAAGCGACGCCTGTAGCATCGGGTGCGGCATGAACGGGCTGTTCATCACCCTCGAAGGCACCGAAGGAAGCGGAAAAACAACCCAGCTGGCGCGGCTTGCCGACCGGTTGGCCGCGTTCCGGGTGTGCCTGGTGCGCGAACCGGGAGGCACGGCCATCGGGGAGGAAATCCGGCACACCCTCAAACACAGCGACCAGAACCACGCCATGACGGCGGAGACGGAGCTGCTGCTGATCAACGCCAGCCGCGCCCAGCTGGTGCGGGAAGTGATCCGGCCGGCGCTGGCAGCCGGCGAGATCGTGTTGTGTGATCGGTTCTACGATTCGACCACCACCTACCAGGGCTATGGCCGGCAACTGGACATGGCGCAGGTCCGGCGCATCATCGACTTCGCCGTCGGCCACACCCGCCCGCACCTCACCCTCCTGCTGGATGTCCCCCTGGCCGTCAGCGAAGCCCGCCGGGCACGGCGCCACGCCGCGCCCGCGGCCCGACGCGACCGCTTCGAGGAAGCCGAACGCGCCTTCTTCCAGCGCGTTCACGACGGCTTTCACGAGATCGCCCGGGCCGAGCCCGGCCGGATCAAGGTGATCGACGGGACCCGGAGCGTCGACGCGGTGAGCGACGCGATTTGGGCGCACGTGTCGGCGCTGCTCGAAGCCAACCCGACCGCCGGGAGACGCTAGGTGACGGATTCGGCGATGACGACCCTGATTTTGTGGAAGGACCCGCCGCCCTGGGCGCGGAATGCCCAGGTGGTGCCGTCCTTCTTGATTTCGGCGGTCTTCTCCTCCGAATCCCCCTTCTTGTCGTCGCCCTGGGTTTCGTCGTCGCGGTATTTGATGTAGATTTTGCCGCCGGATTCGTAGTAGCCGGTCACAGTCACAATGTGCTTGTCGTAGTGAAGTTCGACGGCCCCCTTGGCGAGTTCCTTCTTGATCCATTCCACGGGATCCGGGGCGGTTTCCTCGGTGACGCCGGTGACAGGGCCGACGAGGTTGTCCTTGTCGAGGATCTTCGTGCTGCCCGTCTTGCCGTTGGCGGCGGCCAGGTCTTTGAGGTACTTGGCCTTGGCCGCCACGTCCTGCTCATACGTCGTCGCGTTCGTGCCGCTGCTGCCGATCTTCAGCCCGCGCAGATCGGTGTAAATGCCCTGCGCGGTCTTGTTGGTGCCAGCGCTGTTGGTGAGACTGTGTTTCTTGGCCAACAGGCGGATGGCACGCGCCAGGGCGCCGGCGAGGCAGGCGTTGTTTGTCTCCTGCACCGATTCAATCCCCACATGCTGGATGACGTTGGTGGGCACCACCTGCAGCATGATGCCCGCCGGTTGACCCGCGGAATCGCCGAGCGGATCGCTGGGCAGCTTGCCCCCGCCGCAGTTGCGCCCCACATCATCAACAACCGCAACGGACGGCATCGAGGACGTCGATGGCGGCGCCGTCTGCAGGCTTGAATCCAATGAACTCCAGTAGGTGACCGAGCCGAGATCCATGCCCTCGGTCAACCCCAGCTGCGTGATGTCAAAGTCGCAGCCCTGCCGCAACGCGCCGTTCCCCAGAACGCGCGGAAAAACCGGCAGGTTTTGAATGATCCACGCCGGGCCGTGTCCGGCGTCCGCCATGACGTTCAGGTAAACCACCTCCGTGGGGTGCGGCACGACGTCGGCCGAGAAAACGCCCCAGCTGGAATTGGGCACCTGCAGCACGTTGTCCTCGTCATGCCAGTCCAACTGGCCAAAGCGGATGTTGCCGATCCTCGGCACCGCCTCCACCAGCCGGTAGAACCGGCTGCCCTCGACAGCCACGCTGATCCGCCAGCGACCCTCGTGCTGCTCGACAGGATCCGCGTTGAACTGCCACGCGACCGGGTTCGGACCCACATGCTCGGCTTCCAACAGACACCACGGGCTGCAGGTGACCGGCCAGGAAACCACGGGCCGGGCAGCCTCGCGTTTGATGGACAGGGAGACGCTGACGGGCGACGCGACCACATCGACCTGCACGGTACACGTCGCCTCGTTGTTCGCACTGTCCACCGCCTGCAGCGTGACGGTCGTGATGCCCACGCCGACAAGCGCCCCTGCCGCGGGCGTCTGCGTGAGGGTGACGTCGCCGCAGTTGTCCGCAAGATCCGGCGGCCTCAGATCCGGAAGAGCCGCCTGGCAGGTGGCATCGTCCGCCTGAAGCGTGAGGACCGGGGGCGGGCAGGTCATCGACGGCGCCTGCATGTCCTGAACTGCAATCGCCTGGTCACACGTGGCCGTGTCGCCCACGGCGTCCGTCACCTGATAGGTCCGCGTGATGACCATCGGCAAGGTCCCGCTGATGACGTCGCCGACGTGGCTGACGACGGGCGCCGGGTCAAGGCTGGTGACGCTGCCGCCCTGGAAATCGGGCGGCGGCACATCCACGAAACACTCGAGGGCCAGGTCGGGCGGGCAGGTGATGGTGGGCGGCAGGTTGGTGACGCTGACGGGGATGACGCCCGTGGCCACCCGGACGCCATCCGGGCTGGCCAGCGAAAAGACGGTGCCGCCGAGACTGCGCGCCACAACGGCAAAGGTTTGCTCGTTCGGGCCGCCCATCGGGTAATGCAGCACCAAGCTGCCCGCCACCGCGCCCTGCGGCTCGGCCACCGATGCGTCGGCCGTGCTCACCACAACATCCACGCTGCGGGTGGCGAGCACGCTGGCGGGCACGGTGACGGTGACACTCTGGTCGGCTTGCGTGCGGTAACACGCCACCGCGGCCGGCTCGGCGGCAATGCGCCCGCGCGCCATGACGGTCAGGTTGTCAAACAGGTGTAGCCAGTTGGTGTTGCCAAAGCCGGCCAGCGTGATCCAGTTGGCCGCAAACCCGTTGGTCTTCAGAAACGTCATGGGGCCCGTCGGACTCAGGCGGATCGGGATGCCGTCCACACGCGCCGCCACGAGCGCCGGGCTCCCGTCAAACGCGTCGGCGCTGACGTCGATGCGGACGTGAAACCGCCCGTAGGGCAGGTGGCCGCCCGGGAAGTCGCCGTGGCCGTCGTACACGGGTGTGCTGCCGTCGTAGACCTGAAGGTTGCCGTTGTTCCGGAACAGAATCCCCACGCCGCCGCCGCTGGCGTTGACACTGACGTTGCCGTTGGTGGACCCCAGGATGATGGCCGCCCAATCCGTCGAGGTGTTGCCCGGATCATTCGCCCCGGGATCCACGTCGAACTCAATGCTGAACTCGCTGCCTTCAATGAAATCGTGACGGGGAGAGACGGTCGCCAGCCGGAGCGCGGAGGGCGGGTTGGTGGGCTCGAACACGAGACAGGAGCCGTCGAGCCGCGTCTGGTAATCGGTGGGACCGCCATGGGTGGTGCCGGCGAGTTCCACGTAGTCCAGCGGGGCAAGCAACCCCGATTGCCGGCCGAGCATAGGCTCGAAGTTGACATCATGGCTCGGCACAGAAACGTCGAACGTGTCCCCAACAAGAATCTCCTCCGGCGGAGCGCTCAGCACCGTCACGTAGAAGCCGCAACTGCTGGTGTTGCCGGCCGCGTCGTTCGCCAGGCACGTCACCAGCGTGTTCCCCATCGGAAACCACGCCCCCGGCGCGGGGGTGCAGACGACAGGCACGACGCCATCGCGGTCGTCGGTGGCCATGGGCGGAAGGTAATCCACCATGGCGCCCCCTGCGTCCATGCAGAGGGCCGTGACGTGCGCCGGGCACTCGCTGATCACGGGGGGAACCACGTCGAGACCGCCCGGGTCAAACCGCATTTCCGTCGCGCTGCGCGCCACGGTGCTGATGCGGATCTCGTCGATCAGGCCCCAGAGGTTTTCGCCGGCGGCGGCCCGGTTCTCGTTGCCGAACACCAGCGGACCCTGAATGGCGCCCGCCGTGCCGGAGATCACCATCGCCTGGGGATCGCCCAACGGGTTGGCCGCCGCCACGGACGGATCCACCACCGTCCAGTAAAACCGCGCATCCAGGCCGTCGTAGGTGAACGCCACGTGAAACCACGTGTTCAGCGCAAACGCATGAGGGCCCGAGGCCGGAATGTCGCCGAACCGCTGGCAGCCCGACGAGCCGATCAGGTTGAATTCGAGCCGCTGGCCCGTGGTGCCGCCCGTGGTCACCCGGAACTGGAACCCGCGGGTGCCGGCCGAGGAATCGGTGCAGATGATCTCGCGGTTCCCCGCGCTGCTGGTCAGGAAAATCATGGCCTCCAGCGTGAACGGATTCGGCCCGCCAATGCCCAGCATCCCCAAATCCACCCGGTCCGGGCTGAGACTCAAGCCGCTGACGTCGCCCTCGTAAAACCCCGACCCGTTGCCGTCGTAACCCAGCAGAGCGCCGGACTCCACCCCCGGATTGGCGGCGTTGCCGAAGCCCGCATAACCGGGCACGCCCAGCACGGTCGTGATCACCGGCGGCACCGCCGCCGCCGGAGAGGCGTTGACGGACCAGACGGCCCCCCCCGCGCCACCGGCGTTAACGGTCATCGACGAGGCGGGAGGCTCGTCAAAGTTGTAGAGGTGGAGGGTGTGAGGGTCGTTCGCGTAGGGACCCACAAGTACGCCGCTGGCAATCCCGGCAAACCCAAGCATAGCACACAGGCTGAGGGGAACCTTCATGGCTTTCATGCCTCTATCCCTACCAAATCCCACCCCCCGTTGTCACGCCCTTAATCCCCACCACGCAGCCCCGCGAAGCGCGCCCGGCATGGAAGTTTCCCGGTGACGTCGCCCCGGCTTTCCGTCAGCATCAGCCCCAGACGCGTGAACACACGACGGTGAACATCCCATGACCATGAACCCTCTGCCCCGGCACCCCGTCATTCCCATGATCCCCCTCAGCCCCGCCACGCTCCTGGTGGCCATCACCACAGCCGCCGTCCTGGGCCGGCCCGCAACCGCCTCCGGCCAAAACAGCACGCCCCCCGCGCCCGCACCCGGCGTCAACCTCGCCCTCGTGGCCAGGCCCACCACCTCCTTCGTCTCCGGCCATGAGACCATTACGGCCCTCAACGACGGGGCCACGCCGCGGCACTCGGACGACAAGAGCCGCGGCGCTTACGGCAACTGGCCGCGCTCGGGAACGCAGTGGGTGCAATACGACTGGACCCAGCCCATCTCCACGCGCCGCATGGATGTCTACTGGTTTGACGACCACCGCGGCGTCCGGCTGCCCGCGGCCTGCCGGCTCAGCTACTGGAATGGCACCGAGTTCGTCCCCGTCGCCGACGTGAAGGGATTGGGCCTCGCGGCCCACCAGTTCAACACCGCCACCTTTCCCGAAATCGTCACCCACAAACTCCGCCTCGAACTCGATTCCCAAGGCAAAAGCAGCACCGGCATCCTCGAGTGGCGCGTTTACGACTCCGGCAACTCCCCGAACTTCCCACCCACTGTCGACGCCGGCGTCGACCGGCTGGTCGTCGCGTCCGGCCGCACCTACCTGAGCGGCACCGTCAAGGACGACGGCAAGCTCCAGCCGACACCCGACCTGCACTGGAGCAAGAACGCAGGGCCGGGCGAGGCCGCCTTCGCCGACGCGGCCGCCGGCATGACGACCGCGACGTTTTCCGCTCCGGGGGATTATGTGCTTCAGCTGACGGCGCACGACGGACAATCAAGCGCCTCCGGTTCCGTTCGCGTCCGCGCCGTGCCCCCGCCCCCGGCAACGCCCCTCCGATTTGTCTGGCCCCGGCCCTGGCAGGTCAGCAGCCCGTTCTGGCGGGAGCGGCTCAAGGGGGTCATCGTGAACTGGATCCCGCATTGCGTCCGGAAACTCGAGGACCCGGCCACCAAGGAGGGGGGCATTGAGAATTTCGTTCAGGCGGCCAGGAAGCTTGCCGGCCAGCCGGCGACCCACACCGGGCCGGTTTTTGCCAACACGTGGACCTACAACACCCTCGAGTCGATGTGCCTGGCGCTGCTCCTGGACCCGCAGGGCGACCCGGAAATCGCCGCCGCCCAGACGGCGATGCGCCGGACCATCGACGACTGGATCCCCAAGCTGCTGGCCGCGCAGGAACCCGACGGCTACCTCCACACCCTCTACACCATTCGCGGCCTCAAACGCTGGAGCAACAAACACGACCACGAAGGCTACCAGGCCGGCTACTTCATCGAAGCCGCCATCGCCCACTGCCTCATGACCGACGGCAAGGACACGCGCCTCCTCGACGCCGCCCGGCGCCTGGCCGACTGCTGGGTCCGCCATATCGGCCCCGCCCCGAAGCAGGCGTGGTACGAAGGCCATCAGGAGCTGGAACAGGCCCTCGTCCGCTTTGCGCGCTTTGTCGAACTTAAGGAGGGTCCGGGCAAGGGCGCCCCCTATGTGACGCTCGCCCGGTTCCTGCTCGACTCCCGACAACTCGGCGAGGAATACGACCAAAGCCACCTGCCCGTCACCCGCCAATACGAGGCCGTCGGCCACGCCGTCCGCGCCGTCTATTCCTACGCCGGCATGGCCGACATCGCGATGGAGACCGGCGACCTCGACTACCACAGCGCGGTGCTTTCGCTCTGGAACAGCATCGTCAACCGCAAGTATTACGTCACCGGCGGCATCGGCAGCGGCGAGACCTCCGAGGGCTTCGGCGAGGACTACTCGCTCCCCCTCAATGCCTATTGCGAATCGTGCGCGAACTGCGGCCAGCTGTTCCTCCAACACAAACTCCTCCAGATCTGGCAGGACGCCCGCCACGCCGACCTCGCCGAGGAAACCCTCTATAACGCCATCCTGGGCGGCCTCGACCTCGAAGGCCGCAACTTCACCTACACCAATCCGCTCGATGCCTCCGCCAAACGTTACCTGTGGCACGGATGCCCCTGCTGCGTCGGCAACCTCCCCCGCACCCTGCTCATGCTTCCCACCTGGGCCTACGCACAGGGCGAGGACGAACTCTGCGTCAACCTCTTCGTCGGCTGCACCGTCACCCTCCCCACCCTCGCCGGCACCTCCGTCCAACTCGTCCAAACCACCGATTACCCCCGAACCGGCAAGGTCGCCCTCACTTTGAACCCCGCCGCGGCCAGGGCCTTCACCCTGAAAATCCGCGTGCCCAATCGCCAGGCCAGCAACCTTTACACCAACACTCCCGCCGTTCAGGGCCTTGCCTCGATCACCCTCAATGGCGCCCCCGTCCAGCCTGCCCTCAACCATGGCTACGCGGTCCTCCGCCGCACATGGACCGCCGGCGACACCGTCCAATGGGAAGTCCCCATGCCCGTCCAGCGCGTCCGCGCCAGCCACCGCATCGCCGCCACACGTGGCCGCGTCGCCCTGCGCCGCGGCCCGCTCCTCTACAACCTCGAGAGCATCGACCAGGACGTGGACTCGGTTCTCAGCCCCGACGCGCCACTCTCAACCGCCTGGCGCCCCGACCTGCTCGGCGGCGTCACCATCATTCAAGGCAAGTTCGCCGACGGCAAACCGCTCCTCGCCATCCCCAACTACGCCCGCCTCAACCGCGGCGGCCGGTCCCTCGTCTGGATCCGCGAACGCTAGAGTCCTTGACCCGTGAAAGACGTTGCTCGCAGATCAAGTTTGTGCGCTGCAAGGCGCAAGTTGCGGAGCGGTCGTCAAGGACTCTTTGCCCCCGCTGCGCGGAGGCTTGTCCATTACGGCATTCAAAACCGCGCAGCGGTTTTGTAGAGCGAGCCGCGCGCAGACCCACGGCCCTCTCGATGAACACCCACGGTTTGTGGCTCCTGCGC